>NZ_JBPDVF010000003.1:0-217917 GCF_051851515.1 Lonepinella sp. BR2271
TTGTTTAAATGCTTGGTTGTATTTAGTCATAAAAATCTGCACCTTACTTAGTTGGTTATTAGTCCAACTTTTGGGGTGCAGATCAGGAATACCGCGTTTTTTTTACCCTCACCCTAGCCCTCTCCCAAAGGGAGAGGGAACGGAATGAGGAAACGTTTAGTTTTTTATGCCCCCCCTAAATTATCCCCTCTCCCTATGGGAGAGGGCTAGGGTGAGGGTACAACCGAAAATGAGGACAACATTTCCCAAAATCCCAAAAACAATCCCCTCATCCAAAGGAAAAGGGGACAGAATATATTGACTCCCCCAAACTCATCCCCTCTCCCTCTGGGAGAGGGCTAGGGTGAGGGTAAAGTTTTTACGCCCCTATAATTAAACCCTAATCAATGCCCCAATTTCTTGATTTCATCAACAGGCAAACCCACCGCTTTAGAAATAATCTCTAAATCCAACCCTAGAGAAAGCATATTTTTAGCACTTTTCTGTAACCCGTTTAATTCGCCTTGTTGTATTCCTTGTTGCATTCCTTTTTGTATGCCTTGTTGCATTCCCTGCAGCATACCTTGTTGAATCCCCTGCAAAATCCCTTGTTCAGTGGCATATTCTAACGCAGAAAATTCATCCCATTTACGTTTTAGGCTGACATCATACATTTCTTTTTCTCCCTTGCTTTGGAGCAACATCAATGTCCTAATTTTTTGATTTCATCAACAGGTAAGCCCACCGCTTTAGAAATAATCTCTAAATCCAAACCTAGAGAAAGCATATTTTTAGCACTTTCTCTTAATCCCTGTTTAATTCCTTGTTGCATGCCTTGCTGTATTCCTTGTTGCATTCCTTTTTGTATGCCTTGTTGCATTCCCTGCAGCATGCCTTGCTGTATCCCCTGTAAAATCCCTTGCTCGGTAGCATTTTCTAACGCGGAAAATTCATCCCATTTACGTTTTAGGCTCACATCATACATTTCTTTTTCTCCCTTGCTTTGGAGCAACATCAATGTCCTAATTTTTTGATTTCATCAACAGGCAAATTAAGGTATTTCGCCACAAGATCCACATCAAGCCCAAGAGAAAGCATATTCTTAGCACTTTCTCTTAATCCCTGTTTAATTCCTTGCTGCATGCCTTGCTGTATCCCTTGTTGCATTCCTTGTTGCATTCCCTTTTGTATGCCTTGCTGTAATCCTTGTTGCATTCCTTTTTGTATGCCTTGTTGCATTCCCTGTAGCATACCTTGCTGTATCCCCTGCAAAATCCCTTTCTCGGTGGCATATTCTAACGCAGAAAATTCATCCCATTTGCGTTTTAAGCTCACATCATACATTTCTTTTTCTCCCTTGCTTAAATTGGTGTATTCGGCGATTTTAAACAATTTTTGGAAAACCGGTTTTTTTAAGAAAGCAGGCAATTTTTTTAAGTTCGCCATATTTTTCAATACGTATAACCACTTGTCCAAATCGCTTTCCAACGCATATTCAGCTTTGTGAAAATTCAGTAATTCAATATAGATGAACCCAAGTTTATCATAAAAAATTTCGCCTGTCTTTTTGTTGAACAGGCAAATATCGTGTAAATATTCATCAGTATCGGAAAAATGAAAACCGTCCATCAGGGCGATCACATAAACTTCGGAAATCGCATAATTCCAACCGCTGATTCCCCCTTGTGGCGCTTGATCGCTGATCAGTTTGCTACCGTAGTAAATGGTGCGTTCTTTGAAATAGGTTTGCTTGCTCCGTTGCACTTCAATAATAAATTGCGAATCGTCATCCGTGGTGCAAGTGAGATCAAAGATAACGTTGCCTTGTTCAGTGGTGTCGCCTACGTGTTCATTTTTGTTGTAAACCAAGTCTTTGATGATTTTCTTCCCTTGAAATAATTCATTGAGAAAATCCATCAGTAAGTCTTTGTTCACTTCAGTGCCAAAAATACGTTTAAAGCCGTAGTCGGTGGTGAGATCGATATAACGTGAGGGTTGTTTCATTGCTTGCTCCATGTGTTGAGTGAATGGGAGCATTATCAAGTGCGGTGAGAAATAGGCAAGATTTTCAATTCAATTCTGGAATCGAGATCACAAAAATAAAATTTTTGGGTGTTGTTTTGAGGGTAAAACCGAGAATAAGAGCAAAAGTTTTACAAATATTCCTAGTTTTTTACCGCAGTTTGTGGTATAAATTGCACCGCTATTTTTTCCCTAATCTGTAGGAAACAAAGTAGCATTATTTTTTATTAACAATACACACACATATTGCACAGGTAAATCGGGGTGCCAAACGGTCGGTTTGCTGAATATGTGGAGGCTCAACCCCAATTAAAAGGAAAAAATATTATGGCACAAGTTTCAATGCGTGAAATGATTGACGCAGGCGTACATTTCGGTCACCAAACTCGTTACTGGAATCCAAAAATGAAACCATTCATTTTCGGTGCTCGTAACGGCGTTCATATCGTAAATCTTGAAAAAACCCTTCCGTTATTCAATGAAGCATTAGCTGAATTAACACGCATCGCAAGCAACAACGGTAAAATCTTATTCGTGGGTACCAAACGTGCCGCAAGCGAAGCCGTTCAAGCTGCAGCATTAGACTGTCAACAATATTATGTTAATCACCGTTGGTTAGGTGGTATGTTGACTAACTGGAAAACAGTTCGTCAATCAATCAAACGTTTAAAAGATTTTGAAACCCAATCTCAAGACGGTACATTTGATAAATTAACCAAAAAAGAAGCATTAGATCGTACGCGTGAAATGCAAAAATTGGAATTAAGCCTTGGCGGTATCAAAGATATGGCTGGTCTTCCAGATGCGGTTTTCGTTATCGGTGCAGACTATGAACATATTGCTGTAAAAGAAGCCAACAACCTTGGTATTCCTGTTTTTGCTATCGTTGATACCAATGCAACACCAGACGGCGTTGATTTCATTATCCCTGGTAATGATGATGCAACACGTGCAATCCAATTATATTTAACTGCGGCTGCCACTGCGATTAAAGAAGGTCGTCAAGCAGAAACTGTGGTTGAAGAAAAATTTGCTGAAGAAGTAGCAGCAGAGTAATCTGGATAAATAAGGCGTAAGCCCTATAAAAACAGGGGGCAATAGTTCCCTGTTTTAACAAATTCCCAAAAGTGCGGTGTTTTTTAATCTCTTTTTTTGAACATCGTCTTTCCATTCAAGAATCATTAGAGGACAATAAAAATGGCTGAAATTACAGCATCATTAGTAAAAGAACTTCGTGATCGTACTGGTGCAGGTATGATGGAATGTAAAAAAGCATTGGTTGAAGCGAATGGTGATATCGAATTAGCCATCGACAACATGCGTAAATCAGGTCAAGCGAAAGCCGCTAAAAAAGCGGGTCGTGTGGCTGCTGAAGGCGTGATCATTGCACGTGTTGCCAATGGTTTCGGTGTGTTAGTGGAAATGAACTGCGAAACTGACTTCGTTGCAAAAGATGCAGGTTTCTTAGGTTTAGCTAATGAAGTGGCTGACTATGCCGTGGCTAACAAAGGTATTTCAATCGAAGATTTAGCTAAACACTTTGAAGAAAAACGTGCAGCGTTAGTGGCGAAAATCGGTGAAAACATGACAATTCGCCGTGTGCAATTCTTAGATAACGTAAAAGCCTCTTACTTACATGGGGCGAAAATTGGTGTATTAGTGGCTTCAGGCTGTGGTGCAGAATGTGCTTGTGATGAAGATATCTTCAAAAAAGTCGCAATGCACGTTGCAGCAAGCCGTCCTGACTTTGTTAACCCTGAAGATGTTCCTGCTGCAGTCGTAGCTCACGAGCGTGAAATTCAAGTTGACATTGCAATGCAATCTGGCAAACCACGTGAAATTGCGGAGAAAATGGTTGAAGGCCGCATGAAAAAATTCACTGGCGAAGTGTCTTTAACAGGTCAACCATTTGTTATGGATCCGTCACAATCTGTAGGCGATTTCTTAAAAGCGAACAAAACGTCAGTGTCTGGCTTCATTCGTTTTGAAGTGGGCGAAGGCATTGAGAAAAAAGAAGAAGATTTCGCAGCAGAAGTGGCGAAAATCACTGGCGGAAACGCGTAATTCGGTTTTCTACAGAGTTAAAAAAGCAGGCATTTTGCCTGCTTTTTTGTTGCGCATTATTCAGGAATAATAACGGCAGGATCATCATCCCAGCGAATTTGTTCAATGATTTTCTTCAAGCCGTAATCATTGAGATCATCTTTTGGGGAAAATAAATCCAGATTCGGATCAAGGTGGTCATTGTGAATCCCGATCCAGTTAGCCAGTCCATTCACAAAATTTAAACCTGATTTTTTCGCTTTGTATTCATGGCGAACCTCATCATCACTTGAGATTTTAAATAATGGAATGTCATAATGGCGTTTGCTTTTAAATGAATTGTTGATAATAATTTTATCGCGATTCATTTGATGAAATAAGCCGTGGTCGGAAAAATAAACCATGGAGAAAGTGCGGTGATTTTTTTGTTCGTTTTGTTGCAAACTTTCATAGACTTGCTTTAACAGCTCATCGGTTTTTTTGATGCTGGAAATATAGCAGTTAATATTGCTATATCGGCTGTCAATTTTTTCTTGCTTGTAAATCGTTGGGTAGTCGGCGACACGATCACAAGTATTGGGATGAGAACCGTAAAGATGTAACACAATAAAGCGAGGCATGGTACTTGGTTTTTCGATGAGCTGTTTGAAGACGGGTAATAAGGCAAAATCACTACTATTGATGCCAAAACTATGTCCTTTTTTCAAGAAAAAACGTTCATCGCTACGATTGGCAATGGCAGAAATTTGGGTATCAAATTCGCCCACTGAACCTTGATTAGACAGCCAATAGGTTGGGATGCCTGCGGATTTCACTAAATCGATCAGATTTAAATTATAATTGCCCTCCCATTTATCTCGATTGGGTTCAGTCAGCATGAGTTTCAGTGAAGAAATAGTGTTCGGCCCGCCAGAGGTTAATCCGTCAATTAACACACCTTTTGCACTGGACATAAACGGCGTATTTGGCACTGGATAACCATAGGCATGATGATAATCTCTTCTGGCACTTTCGCCGATAATCAATACATAATCATCGTATTTCGCCGACAATTGGGATGTTCCCCAGTGGCTTTCAATGGCAAAATGATTTAATTCATCCAATTCATTATGTACTCTCACCGTGGCGACATAGGTTTCTCGCAGAAATTTTAATGCCTCACTATGCCATGCCAGCGGAAGCACAATCAATGTGAGCAATAACTTATTACGATAAACTTCCAATTTAAAGCGTTGTGAAAGATAAGCGGAAAATGCAAATAAGCCAATAATCAGCAGGGAATAAGCATAACTTGTCCACGGAATTTGAGCAAAAAACTCTTTTCCCTCTTCTAAATCTGTGGCGAAGACCGAAGCGATATATTCGTAAGATGGTGGTCCGAAATTTAATCCGATCGGAGCATATAAGGCATGCAGAATAATCACGGGGAATGCCACATACCAAAAAATCTTTTTGGAGGCTTGCAATAAGAGAATTAATCCTGCTAATAAACAAATATCCCACAGGTTTAGTTCAGGGAAAAAGCCTGTGCCGTGTAACAAAAGAGAGCTGGCAAAAAATAACAAAATGAGAGCGAAAATCATCGCAGTGAGTTGTTTTAACACAATATTTCCTTGTTGAGAGAATGAAAAAGTGCGGTGCTATTTTAGCGAATTTTAAATAGATCTGCTATGCCTATTTCCTGATGCGCAATGTTGCTTTATAATAGCAAGCATTTTATGTCGAGTATAAGGGATAGAAAAAATGAGCAAACCAATTTACAAACGTGTGTTGTTAAAATTAAGCGGTGAGGCCTTGCAAGGTGCGGAAGGCTTTGGTATCGATCCGTCTATTTTGGATAGAATGGCCATTGAGATTAAAGAACTCGTGGAAATGGGCGTAGAAGTCGGTGTGGTACTGGGCGGTGGTAATTTGTTTCGTGGGGCGAAATTAGCCAAAGCGGGGATGAACCGTGTAGTTGGCGACCACATGGGCATGTTAGCCACCGTGATGAACGGCTTGGCCATGCGTGATGCGTTGCACCGTGCAGATGTCAATGCGAAATTGATGTCAGCGTTTCAATTAAACGGTATTTGCGATACTTATAACTGGTCAGAAGCCATTAAAATGTTACGTGAAAAACGGGTGGTGATTTTCTCTGCGGGAACGGGCAGCCCATTCTTTACGACGGATTCCGCAGCGTGCTTGCGTGGCATTGAAATTGAGGCGGATGTGGTGTTAAAAGCCACCAAAGTGGATGGTGTTTACGATAGCGATCCTGCCAAAAACCCTGACGCTCATTTATTCCAAAAACTCACTTTTGCGGAAGTCATTGAGAAAGAATTGCAAGTCATGGATTTAGCCGCCTTTACCCTTGCACGTGATCACGGTATTCCAATTCGGGTATTTAATATGGGTAAACCTGGAGCATTACGTCAAGTGATTTTGGGCGAAAGCGAAGGCACGACCATTTCGGGTTAGTATTTCAGATTAAGATTTAAATTACATAAGGAAAAACAATGATTAACGAGATTAAAAAAGACGCACAAGATCGTATGGAAAAAAGCCTTGAGGCGTTAAAAGGACATATCGCAAAAATTCGTACTGGGCGTGCACAACCGTCTTTATTAGATGCGATTCAAGTTGAATATTATGGCTCGGCTACGCCATTACGTCAACTGGCTAACGTGGTGGCAGAAGATGCACGTACCTTAGCGGTAACGGTTTTTGACCGTTCATTGATTCAGGCAGTAGAAAAAGCGATTTTAACCTCTGATTTAGGCTTAAATCCCTCTTCTGCGGGGACCACCATTCGTGTGCCATTGCCTCCATTAACTGAAGAACGTCGCCGTGATTTGATTAAATTGGTCAAAGGCGAGGGCGAGCAAGGTAAAGTGGCGGTGCGTAATGTGCGTCGTGATGCCAATGATAAGATCAAAGCCTTGTTAAAAGACAAAGAAATCAGCGAGAACGATCAACGTAAAGCGGAAGAAGAAATCCAAAAACTGACCGACAGTTTTATTAAGAAAGTGGATGAAGTGTTGGCGGATAAAGAAAAAGAGTTGATGGATTTTTAATGCTTATTTACCCTCACCCTAACCCTCTCCCAAAGGGAGAGGGAACGGTTTAGGGTAGAAAAAAATATTGCTATCTTCCTAAGGGGAGAGTGGAATAAGGAACATTAAATGAATAACTTCATCAAATTATTCCCTCTCCCAAAGGGATAGGGGACGGTTTAGGGCAGAAAAAATATTACTATCTTCCTAAGGGGAGAGTGGAATAAGGAACATTAAATGAATAACTTCATCAAATTATTCCCTCTCCCTTTGGGAGAGGGCTAGGGTGAGGGTTAGCCATCATGCAAACCGCCGATTTTCGCCCACTCAAAATGCAAATCCAACGCCGTATTTCAGCTTGTTTACAATTAGCCGAAACCCATTTCCAACGGCAATTTCCCATGCCAACCTTAAATTATGATTTGCGTGGCACAAAAGCAGGTGTGGCTTATTTGCAACAAAACCTCATTAAATTTAACCGCACTTTATTACTTGAAAACCCTACTGAGTTTATCCAGCAAGTTGCTCCTCATGAATTGGCTCATTTGCTAGTTTATCAAGTTTTTGGACGAGTGAAACCGCATGGCAAAGAATGGCAAGCGATTATGCAACATCTCTTTCAACTGCCCGCCGATACCTGTCATCAATTTGATGTGCAATCGGTGCAAGGTAAAACCTATGCGTATCAATGTGGTTGCCAAATTCATCAACTTAGTAAACGCCGGCATAACAAAATTGTGAGGGAAAGTGCGGTGTATTTATGTCGAATTTGTGGCGGGAAATTAGAATTTTGTGATGAAGATCACATTTTTGCATAGAATTAGTGATTTCTCTTGTATATAAGGTTATACTAAACAAGCAGTTATGCTTAATTAGAGAGGATTTTATTATGAAAAAAACAACATTAGCTATTATGATCGGTGCATTCGCTTTTGCGACCTCTGCCAGTGCGAGTAACTGGTATGTGCAAGGGGATTTGGGGTATTCTAAAACCAAATTTACGTCTTATTCTTCTTTAAATGACAGTAAATTTGAGCCTGGATTTAGCTTAGGTTATGATTTTGGTGATTTTCGTTTAGCAGCGGATTATACACATCATGGTAAATTTTCAGGAAATGTAAATAGCGCTAATGGTTCAGTGCCAGCGTCAGCTAAAATTTATGGAGTGGGTGTTTCTGCTTTCTATGACATTAACCTAAACAATGATATTAAACCTTATGTAGGCGTTCGTGTAGCCAGTAATATAGTGAAATATGATCAGGGCAAAAATGGCGTTTTGGTGAGTTCAACGGAGGCTAAATTGGGTTATGGTGCAATCGTTGGGGCGCAATATAAATTAGATACAAATTGGGCAGTGAACGGTGGGATTGAGTATAACCGTTTAGGTTCTTATGAAGATACAAATGTGAATAACTACGGCGCCAAAGTCGGTATTCGTTATAGTTTTTAATTTTATTTAGCCACGGTAGTGGCGTGATATGCTTAGCCCCGTACGTCAGTGCGGGGTTTTTTGATGCTTCGCAGCTTAGTTTGGTTTTTCTCTTTTTTCTTGTCTTAAAACTTGAAATTTCCATTTTCAACCTAATCTATCTAAGCATACTTTATTTAACTAATTCAATATAAGGAAAATAAAATGAGCAAAAATCAAGAAACTCGTGGCTTTCAATCGGAAATGAAACAACTTTTACACCTGATGATTCACTCACTTTATTCAAATAAAGAAATCTTTTTACGTGAGTTAATTTCCAATGCGTCCGATGCCGCAGATAAATTACGCTTTAAAGCCTTGTCAGCCCCCGAATTATACGAAGGCGATGGCGATTTGCATGTTCGGATTCAATTTGATGAAAGCAAAGGCACCTTGACCATTAGTGATAATGGGATTGGGATGAACCGTGAGCAGATTATTGATAATCTCGGCACCGTGGCAAAATCAGGCACCAAAGAATTTTTAACCGCATTGGGGCAAGATCAGGCGAAAAATAGTCAATTAATTGGTCAATTTGGGGTGGGTTTCTATTCTGCTTTTATCGTAGCAGACAAAGTTGAAGTGCGTAGCCGTGTCGCAGGTGAACCAACCGAAAATGGCGTGCTTTGGATTTCTGCCGGTGAGGGAGAATACACCGTTGAAGATATTGAGAAAAAACAACGGGGTACGGAAATTACGTTATTCTTACGTGACGATGAAAAAGAATTTTTAAACGATTGGCGATTGCGTGAAATTATCGGCAAATATTCCGATCATATCGGCTTGCCAGTGGAGATTTTAGCCAAAGAATATGATGATGAGGGCAAAGAAACCGGCGTAAAATGGGAAAAAATCAATAAAGCCCAAGCCTTGTGGACAAGATCCAAAGGCGAAATTTCCGATGAAGAATACAAGGAATTTTACAAACATTTAAGCCACGATTTTGCCGATCCATTGTTGTGGCAACATAATAAAGTCGAGGGCAATCAAGAATATACCAGCCTGTTGTATGTGCCAAGCAAAGCCCCATGGGATTTATTTAATCGTGAGCAAAAACACGGGTTGAAACTTTATGTACAGCGTGTGTTTATTATGGACGACGCAGAAGTGTTTATGCCGAATTACTTGCGTTTTATGAAAGGCTTGTTAGACAGCAACGACTTGCCATTAAACGTTTCTCGTGAGATTTTGCAAGATAACAAAACCACGGCGGCATTGCGTAAAGCCTTGACTAAACGGGCGTTGCAAATGTTGGAAAAATTAGCCAAAGATGACAGCGAAAAATATTTAGCGTTCTGGAAAGAATTTGGCTTAGTGTTAAAAGAGGGTGTGGCAGAAGACTTTGCTAACAAAGAGCAGATTGCGAAACTGTATCGTTTTGCGTCCAGTAAAAATGACAGTTCTGAGCAAAATGTGTCTTTTGACGACTATATTGCTCGCATGAAAGACGGACAAAAAGCCATTTACTACATCACTGCAGACAGCTACACCGCAGCGAAAAACAGTCCGCATTTGGAATTGTTCAACAAAAAAGATATTGAAGTGTTGTTGCTTTCCGACCGTATTGATGAATGGATGTTAAGCTATTTAACCGAATTTGACGGCAAACCATTACAACCAATCACTAAAGCCGATTTGGATTTAGGCGATTTGGCAGACAAAGAAGATGACAGCCAAAAAGAAGCGGAAAAAGAGCTAGGTTCGTTTGTGGCGCGTGTCAAAACCTTATTGGGCGAACGTGTTAAAGACGTGCGTTTAACTCATCGTCTGACCGATACACCAGCAGTGGTCTCTACCGATAACGATCAAATGACCACCCAAATGGCAAAACTCTTTGCCATGAGCGGTCAGCCAGTGCCTGAAGTGAAATACACCTTTGAGCTCAATCCTGATCACGCTTTAGTGAAAAAAGTCGCTGATTTGGCAGATGAAAGCGAATTTGCTAACTGGGTGGAATTATTGCTCGAACAAGCGATGTTTGCGGAACGGGGTACATTGGAAAATCCAACCGCGTTTATTAAGCGCATGAATGGGTTGTTGAAATAATTCTATTATTACCCTCATCCTAGCCCTCTCCCAGTGGGAGAGGGGATTATTTAGGGATTTTTAGGGAAAGTTATGTCAACGTTAATTGCTTATGCCAATATTCATCAACCATTTCCAATGGATTTGGCGTTAGGTTGTGGGCAAAACAAACTCAATCCTCGGGTTCAACAACGCTATCATTGCCGACAACTGGCGCAATTTCTATTAACCGAACTTTGCAAAAAAGCCCAAATTAACACCGCACTTTTAGGGCAAATTTACCGTACTGCAAGCGGTCGCCCGCAATTTCCCGTAGACAATATTGATTTTAATATTAGCCATTCAGGGGATTGGGTGGCGGTGATATTAAATGTGGCAGAAAATGAAAAAAGTGCGGTGGGAATTGATATCGAATTTCCTCAAAAACAACGAGATTACCCCGCACTTTTAAGCCATTTTGCCTCACCTTTCGAACAACAATGGTTCGCTCAACAATCCCATCCCGAAAAGGCGTTTTATCGTATTTGGTGTTTGCGTGAGGCTATCTTGAAATCACAAGGCGTTGGCATTGTGAAATTGAACGAAGTGCAACATGATCCTGTGGCACAAACCTTACATTCTGCTTATTGTCCACAAGGTCAATTAACCTTTACTGCCGAATTACCTTTCTATCTTGCCGTGTTTGCCGAACAAAGTGCGGTGCAAAATGCGCAATATTTTTATTGGCACGAAGATAAATTACAGCCCAAACTGTTACAAAATTGTCTGAATTATGCTGTTAATTCATCAAAATAAAAAAAATTTTGTGACCAACTTCAAATTATTAAAAAATTTTTGAAACTTTATTTCCTTTTTTTAGTATCCTAATGCGAGTTTATTTTTTAAGAATTAGGAAGATGTATGATGCCTAACATTACGCAATTTAGCCAAAAAGATATTGAAATCGTAGATGAAACCTTATTATATAAAGGGTTTTTCAAGTTAAAGAAAATTCAGTTTCGACATAAATTATTCGCCGGCGGTACCAGTGGCATTGTCACCCGAGAGTTATTGGTCAAAGGCGCAGCCTCTGCGGTGATTGCTTATGATCCCGAACGAGATTCGGTGGTATTGGTGGAGCAAGTACGTATCGGTGCTTATAATCCAGCGTTGCCGAATTCCCCTTGGTTATTGGAACTGATTGCGGGCATGGTGGAGGAGGGCGAAACGCCTGAATCGGTGGCGTTGCGAGAAAGCGAGGAAGAGGCGGGCGTAGCAGTCACCCATTTACAACATGCGTTGAGCGTTTGGGACAGCCCCGGTGGCGTGATTGAGCGTATTCATTTATTTGCGGGCAAAGTGGATAGTCGCCAAGCGAAAGGGTTACATGGATTGGCCGAGGAAAATGAGGACATCAAAGTTCATGTGGTGAGCCGTGAGATGGCCTATCAATGGTTGCAACAGGGCAAAATTGATAACGGTATTGCCGTCATGGGATTGCAATGGCTACAACTCAATTACCTCCGTTTACAACAACAATGGCGATAGTTCAAGCAAGAGGATGGTCACCATGGTAGAAAGTATTAATCAAAACAAGGATGAGCTAATTCGGTTCATTCAAATAACGGATCCTCATCTGTTTAAAGAGAAAACGGGGGAGTTGCTCGGTATTAATACTTATCGTAGTTTTCAGCAGGTATTAACCGAAATTCAACAAACTAACACGGATTATCAATTTGTCTTAGCCACGGGCGATCTTGTGCAAGACGCCAGTGAGGCGGGGTATTTGACTTTTAGCCAAGCGGTAGAGGCGCTGAATAAGCCCGTGTATTGGATCCCCGGTAATCATGATTTTCAGCCCGTATTGGAAAAAGTGTTTAGCCAACAACCTCATATTCATGCGGATAAGCATTTGTTATTAGGGGAAAAATGGCAGATTTTATTATTAGACAGTCAGGTGTATGGCGTACCTCATGGCGAATTAAGTCAGTACCAATTAGATTGGCTTGATGAAAAATTGCAAGAATATCAAGAACGTTATTCTTTGGTGGTGCTACATCACCATTTATTATCCACACGTTCGGCATGGTTAGATCAGCATAATTTGCGTAATGCCCACCAATTATTGCAAATTTTGACAAAATACGAAAATGTACGAGCGATTTTGCATGGCCATATTCATCAACAAGTGGATGATGTATGGAACGGCTATCAATTAATGTGTACGCCGGCCACCAGTGTGCAATTTCAGCCAGATAATAATGCGTTCACCTTAGATACTTTGCAACCCGGTTGGCGAGAAATTACACTGTTGCCAAATGGTGGGATTAAAACGCAAGTTCACCGAATTCAACAAGCGGAATTTTTACCGAATATGCACGAATTAGGTTATTAATTGATTGCATTTTTTGATTTTGCGGTTAGAATAAGCACTTCCTTGTCATCGCTGAATTAGAGATCGGCGAATGATGTATGATTAACATTCTCTTTAGGAGTAAAAAATGTCTCTAAGCGTAGAAAAAAAAGCCGCTATCGTGGCAGAATTTGGTCGTGATGCCAAAGATACGGGTTCATCTGAAGTGCAAATTGCCTTATTAACTGCACAGATCAACCACTTACAAGCTCACTTTGCTGAACACAAAAAAGACCACCACGGTCGTCGTGGCTTATTAGGTATGGTTTCTCGTCGTCGTAAATTATTAGACTACTTAAAACGTACAGATTTAGCAAAATATCAAGATACTATCGCACGTTTAGGTTTACGTCGTTAATTTTTGATAAATTGATGTGAGAGCGTCCAAGTTGGACGCTTTTTTATTCACCAAAATCTGTGGAAAAGCAATACAAAAAGTGCGGTGAAAATTGAGATTGTTTTAAAAAACAGCAAACAAACCAAAAATTGAGTTTTGATTCTTGACAGCTAATTAAATAGCCCGTATTATACGCCCCACAACTGCGGAGGAATGGTCGAGCGGTTGAAGGCACCGGTCTTGAAAACCGGCGAGGGTTTACGCCCTCCGTGAGTTCGAATCTCACTTCCTCCGCCACTTTATTCATGTAAAGTCGTAAGTTAAATCAATAGCTTACGGCTTTTTTGTTTTCGGGCAATTCATCATTCTTCGCTAACAAATTTACCGTGTCAAAAGGGGACTTTGACGAAAGTTTGACGTGGTTAGCGTAGGTGAGTAAATGCTCAGCATTGAGATGAGCGTATTTCTGCACCATTTCAATAGTTTCCCAACCGCCTAACTCTTTCAACACCATTAACGGCGTGCCGTTTTGCACGTGCCAACTTGCCCAAGTGTGGCGTAAGTCGTGAAAACGAAAATCGGTAATTTCCGCCAATGCCAACGCACGTTTAAAATCTTCACGGTCAATGTCTGTAATTAATTTCCCTTTGCCACGGTGAAACACATAAGCGGAAATGCGTTTGGTTTCTTTCTGACGTAAAAAATTAATTACTTCCCGATTTAACGGCAACGCCCTTGCACGCCCAGATTTCGCAATATCACTGGTTACAATGGCAAGTTGGCGAGAAAAATCAATTTTATCCCACGTCATGGTTAAAATTTCCGTCATTCTCGCCCCTGTCCACAACGCAAAGGTGCAAACTTCACGCATCCAAGGCAAGCTCAAACAATCCAACAGCCGATTCGCCTCCTCCTGCGTAATCCAACGTACCCGCTTTTTCGGTTCGCTATTTTTCCGCACATAAGGAATGGCATCAATCCAACCCGCTTGCCGTGCCAAATTCAACGCACGCATAATAGACGTGCGATAACGATTTTGTGTAGCGGGCGATAACTTCCGCCCTGTGCTTGCATTGTGGGTAGGAATTTTGTTATAAATATCATCGCTTGTTAAAGAGCTAATTAATCTCTGCCCGAGGGCAGCACGCCAATATTTAGCGTGCTGGATTTTGGTTTCAAGATCTTTCTGATTTTCAGCAGCCTCCAAAAATCGGATTAACGCTTGTTCAACCGTTCTCTCGGGCTTTTTATTCAGCTTAGCCACTTGCCACGCCTCGTGCTTTAACTTATCGTGCAATTCTTGGGCTAACTTTTTGTCAGCCGTTTTACTAGAACATCGAAGTCGTTCGCCGAATGGTGTGGTAAGGTCAATTTGCCAAATACCGTATTTGTTTTTTCGGATCGACATAGTTTATTCTCCATAGGTGAATCGCCGATCTGAACACATAGACGGCTACTATTATTTTGCTTTTTCCGATTATTTTCAAGATCTGAACGAAAAACACGCCACATTCTTGACCCTTCCATCTGGAAAAAGCCCCATTTTAAACGGTGTGCATACACCGTGATATAACTCACATTAAGCAAGTCCGCCACTTCTTGAATAGAAAGGGCTTTGTCTGATTGAGTTTCCATTTTATTCACACCAACACCACTTCCTGCCCATTCCAATAAATAGACATCCCGCCATAAATCCCCAATTTCTCGCCCAAAATCAGGCGACAAATTCGGTAGTCCGTAATCCACCGTGACGAAATTTGCTTTAATTTTAGCCAGAATTGAATCAATTCCACTTCGTTACGGTGTTCATTCATAAATTGCACCACGTCCCTAACTTTCTCTCGCCCTTGCGGTCGGTTACAGTTACTGACACAAGTCCTAGGGGCGATAAAATCGCCCTTGTTAGGGTCACTCCGCCCAATCATCTCAGGCGTTGGCTCGCTTTCTGTTTGGGTTTTGGCTTTACGTTTTATCGCCCATTGTTTCAATCGGGTTTTGACCCAATCCAAACAACGGCTTAACCGCACCCCGTCAATTTTTTGACGAGTTTCCCCAAATTTATTCGGCTCGGTTTCCTGATAATGCAAGCGTACCGCCTGATCTTTGCGTTTCACCATCGCACCCCCTTGTCGTTTCAAATAGGACGCATAACAGCCCACGTCCGCACACACACGCAATTCTTCTAATTCATCATCGTTTAAATCTCCCTTTGTCAAACGACGTAATTCACGCCACACACCCACACTGGACACGCCGTAAAACTGAAACTGACGTATCCCCCAAAGACTCGCCCAAGCTCTCGCCCGTTTGGCATTGTCTTTTAATTTCATATTCGGATCTTCATCCGACACCTCGTCATCATCCGCAAAGCCGTCCACGTTTTTAGCAATATATTTCGCCACATACGCCGTAGCGGAGCCTTTTTCACGGTCGATTTCTTCCACTTTAAAACGGTGTTCTTTTGCCCCTCGTTCCGTACCGTCCACTTCTAAGGCTTTGGTGCGGAAAATTTCAATCACGTCCGCCTTATCTTTGGCTTGCACATACATCAACAAATGCCAATGGGGCGTAGCGTCATGGTGCGGTTCGGCCACACGCATGCCATAAAAGCCAATGCCACGCTTTGCCAACAAGGCACGCACTTTCGCCCACACGCCATTTAAATAAGCGTTGGTCTGTTTCGGACTGGTGCCGTACCATTTCGGATTATCTTGCCCGTTGAATAAGGTAGCGTGATAACCACTCGGCGCCGTCAAGGTTAAAAATAACGCCTCATGTCCGCTTTCTTCCGCCCACTGTTCCACGCCGTTTAACATGGTCATCATCAAATGACGTCGATTGGTCGGGTTGCTGTCGGATTTCATCACAATAGCCAACAGTTCTTGTTGCTCTGCGGGGTCCTCCACGTTTTCTAATATCATGGCTTTCAAAAAGTCATAATTTTTCTTTTGTTGCATTTTCCACTCACTTAATCCCTGTTTGGAGATATAACTACTAAATTGTTTACGCACTTCACCACAGGCAATCGCAATATGCTCAATCATCTGACGTTGTTTGCGTTTCATCAGCCGTAGCCAATGTCTTTCATCGCAAATCTTCGCCAGAATGACTTCAATGCTTTCCTGTTTCACTGTGCCACGACGTTGAAAGCTGTCCCAATGTTTCAACGGAAAGCCAATAGACGCACAAGCACGCCCACATTCGGCATAAATTTCTAGCATGAGGCTGTCAATTTCACTGGGGCTAAAGGCTTGCTGTTTTGCCAACTGGTCATCAATAAAGGCCTGTTGCAATTTGGCAAAGGTGAGCGACAACTCATAGCTCATTAACGCCATTTTGTTTTCGGTCAACAGATAAAACGGCAAACTGCCTTTTGCTATTTCCCGATGTACATAGCGATTAAAGCGATTGTTCACCGCTTGCCAACAGTGTTCATCTGCCGTCCATTGCTCAACGGGGGCATCAGCGTTAAAAGTGCGGTTAAAATTTTCAAAGATCGCTTGGCCGTTTTCTTTTAGAAAGTCCCGAAAATCGGGCGACTTCTGCTCAAAGCTCAACAGCCAAGACAAATCCACCTTGTATTGTCGGAACACCTTTTTTAAACGCTTACCGACCACTTCACGAATCCAAGTATTCGCCAACCGCTCACCGCCTATCTCAACAGAACGGTATTTCTTTAAATACAGCTTGCGAAAATGTTCACGTAAGCGTTTTCTCGGCAAACTGTCTAACCAACGCTCCACATAGCCATAGCTATAAGGCACCGAGGCAAAAAGCTCTAACTGGCTTTCGGTACGAGCCGATTCAGGCGGTGTGTGGCACACCACATAAGGCGACTGTTGGCGAACCATGCCACGTTCCGCCTTTAACCGCTCATTCTCGTCCCGTTCCGCTTGCCAACTCATGTGCTTACAGTCCTGCTAAATATTCGTTGTGTTCTTGAAAATAGCCCTCTACTTGACGGATAAAGCGACTAATTTCAGCTTGAATTTGTGACAGCGAACGAAATTCGCCATCACTTAACGTGCGGTGCATTAATTCATTCAACGCCCCCGCAAAGGTATGTCGTGGACGACAAAATGCCACTAAAATTTTGTTTTTCTCGTCCGCATAATAGGTTTGGAAAAGCCCATTCTGGTCTTTCTCAATTTGGTAACAGCTACCATCATCTGTAAAAATTTTCATTTTTTGTTTCCTCTCTCGAATATACTTGTTAATAAAATCAATAAACCAATTAATGCCCACGCCATCAGGCAGAAAAACACCACAGAAAATAACGCTAGCCCCATTGGTTTATCCTCTTTAATTTCTGAATATTAATTTTCAAACTTCTTGCCACTGGGTAGAGTTTCAACTCCAGTAAGCTGTAACCCTCATGCCAAGCCACAAGGGCATCATCATATTTTCCTTGGCGAATAAAACGCTGAAAATCCGCTACCTTCGCCTCATAATCTCTTGCCAACACGCCATTGGCTTTGCTCAACATCCGCACCGCATTTTTTAAATACTGTATATACTCTGCATTAGTATTCTGTTTCATGTTCTGTTACCCATTGAAATTCTGCATTTCTTAACCCTTTAGGCATGCGCCCAAAAAACCTTTCTAACCAACGATAAAACCGCCTTAAATCTTCCCTATCCTCTTTGCTTAATTCGTGCCACTGCTTGGGCTTTCCGTTGTCATGGCAATAATCAATATTCATTTGCCCGCACCACCATTGCTTTTCTTTCGGGTGAAGTTGGTTGTAAAAATATTCCAACCGATAGCGACTGCCCGTCACCATCTCTCGCAAATCTTGCAAACGTTGCAAATCTTGTGCCAAATCACCCATAACGCCCCCTTAATGGCTAACCTTTCACCCAACGACATAACCGTTGCCGAATGGTGGGTTTCGGTTCAGTCACCACCGTCCGCAAGTCCATAATTTCTTCATCTAACACATCAAACAAATTGTCTAATTGCTCAATGCGTCTAAGTAGGTACGCATCCTCCTTTTGCTGTTCTTCCACCTGTTTTTTCAACGCCCAAAGGTCAATGTGTTGTTTGCTAAAGTGCGGTGAAATTTTCGTGTTTTTTCGTCTAATCATTGTGTTTCTCTCCCTGTTGTGGTTGTTTTTTAAGCGAAAGCCTAAAAAAAGGTTGCAAAAATCCCACAGCTTAATTTTTTACGTTAAGCTGTGAACGTTTAAACAGTGTTTAAATTAAAAGGTTATGTGGGGATTTCTAACTGATTCGGGTCCGTTTCATCTAACGGCTTATTAATCCGCATAGCCTGATCTGAACGCTCATAACTGGCAATCTCCACCGCCACAATCTCCGTCATCACGTGCATTTTGCACGCATGGCAATTATGGCAATATAAAATTGTGCTAGTGGAGTGCATGGTCATCCGTTCCGATGTCCGCACCCCCAAATTTTTAGAACCACATTTCGAACAACGAATATCTACTTGCGCCATATCATTTCACCTCAACACTTTGATTGTCGGTATCTTGTGGACAAATAGCAGCCGTTTTTACCAACGCATTAAAAGCCTCCACTTTGGCTTGCCAGTCGGCCTCGTGTTCTTGTAGTGATTCCTTATAGGCTTCAGCCCAAGCACGGGTGATCATCCAACTATATTTGGCAAACTCCACATTTAATGCCGCTCTGGCGATTTCAAATCCTTGATTTTCGGCGATCTCCAACAAATGTTCTGCTTTAATCAGCACATTCATCTTTCCCCGTAATGCTCGCACTTGCATAAATTCTTGCCCCCACTCAAGGGCTTGTACTTCAGCCAGTTCTTTGTGGAAATCTTTTTGTTGAGCCATTTTGCCCCCTTACTTTCTATCCAATTCATCTAACGCCTGACAAAGTTCGCTAGATGTCACCAAGCCATTTGTGGCTTTTTCAATGCGGTAGGCATGCTTGGCAGAATACGCCACACCCTTTAACCACAGTGAAACCGTTTGCTGTTTAACGTTGCAGAGATCAGCCAGTAATTTTTGCGACCCTACAACCGCAACAGCTTTCTCAATATACTTGTTAATTTCAGCCATTTTTATCCCTTTACTTGTTAAGTTGTAATCATATTACAATTTTTTTTGTAAAGATACAACAATTTTTCTTGTTGGAATTGGTACAATTAAACTTGTATCATTTAACAAACTGGAGAAAAACTATGAAAACACTAGCCGAAAGATTAAGATATTTATTAAATATCAATGGTTTAACTGAAGATGAATTTGCTAAAAAAGTGAATGTGTCACAACAGGCAATTAATTATGTTTTAAATGGAAAAACTCGTGAGCCTAAGAAAATTTATGAAATGGCTAACGCTTTAGACGTTGATGTAGAATGGCTAAAAACAGGGCAAGGCAACTACGAACCTGAACCGATTAGCCCTGTTTCCAGTGAGCCAGACGAAAACCACACCTACCGCATAGACCAGTTAGACGTGCGAGCAGCTGCCAATTTAGACGGCATGATTAACCCTGATTTCCCCGATATTATCCGTTCGATTTGGTTTTCTGATGACGGCGTGCGGAAAATGCTCAACCGCCATAATACGCAGGGCATAAGTATTATCCAAGTCCCCACCGACAGCATGGTCCCGACAATCTACCCAAAAGACTTGGTATTTATTGACACCAGAATTAAAACATTCAGCACCGACGGCATTTACGTCTTTCTGCTCAACGACCGCCTCTATATCAAACGCCTACAAATGTTGCCAACCGGCGTCATTCAAGCCACTTCTGACAACAAAAACTATCAACCCTTTGAAATCACCGAAGAACTGTTTGACACGGCATTAATTGTCGGCAAGTTTATACAGGTGATGTCGATTGATATGCGGGATTTGTAAAATGAAAAAAACGCTTCTCTTTCTCACCGCACTTTTTCTCCCCCTAATCGCCCACGCTGAATCTAGCTGTGATGACGGCAAGCGAACTTGTAAAGATATGGATAGCTGTGCCGATGCTCGTTATCACCTTGAACAATGCGGAATGGGCAAACTTGACCGTGACAATGACGGCGTGCCTTGTGAAAGTCTTTGTGGGAAAGGGAAAAAGAAATAAATTATTAATCACGATTTTATGTAAAAGGTAATAGGCTTTATGACAGACAAAAACGATTCTCTAACTCATACAAATCCGAATAATGGAAAAAACGACCAACAAAACGGAGAACAACGTAATGACTACGTCAGGGAAACTGAACCCACACCAACTCGGGCAGACCGCAACAACGAACAACCCAACAGAAAATGATGTATTGTTAGAACAGGAATTTGCTTTATTATTTAATTTGGGGCGTTCCATTCGTTACCACACCGCACGCCGAAGATTTTATGATTTCTGTGATAAAATGACCAATGTGCTTTCGCTCTTGTTTAGTTCTACAACAATTTATGGGGTACTACAAACAGGCAGTGAAAGAATTGCGTTATATTCTGGGGCGTTGGTTTCCATTGCGTCTGCCTTTTCACTGGTAATTGGCTTTTCAAGCAAGGCAAGAGATCATTTAGATTTCACCAAACAATATATTAACCTAGAACGTAAGCTACGCCGTGAATCTTTATCCGATGAATTAATCAAACACATCACCGATGAAAAATTATCTATTGAAGCTAACGAACCGCCAATTATAACAACGCTCAATCAGCTTTGTTATAATGCAGAAGTGAGAGCACAAGGTATCAGCGAAAATAAATTAATTAAGGTCTCCTTTATTAATAAATTATTTCGCCATTTTTTCTAACGCTAAAAAAAGGGGAATTTTCCCCTTTATTTCTTCTTCACTTCCACATCCGTTTCCACCTGTAATTCACACTCAACCTGCGTCGTAAACCCATTATCATTAATGCTATGCGTCACTTTGCTGATAATCCAACCCGCCCCATCAATCATTGTTTTAAAACCACTTAGAGTCACGGGCATTTCGGGCATTAAATCAGGTTCACCAAAGGCAAGGTTAAGGGAGAAGGTCGCTACACCACGTTTGAGCTTGTCAAAGGCGGATTTTGCTCCCGTAATGGCGGATTGCTCACTGGCATAGGTATGGCGTAGCGTTTTGATTTGTGAGCTGTCACTGGTGATCGGTTCTTTTTGTTCCAACACATTGTATTTGCGTTTGCTTAAATGTCGCCCTTTCACCGTGCCATTTTTCAGCGTCCGACCTTTGGTCATTTTGGCTTTTTTGGTGACTTTGCTATTTTCATCAATCACAATCTCACCACGCTTGCCTGTGTTTTGGTCGTGCCAATAAGCACGCACCGCTTTAAAATTCTCACTTTCGGCAATAGAAAATTGATAATTGTCGCCCAGTTGGCGAATAATCGTAAAAGGTGGAATCGCTTTACCTGTGGCGGTTTTGCCTTTGCCTGTTTTCATAAACAGCAAACAGCCATTTTTCACCGTGGCGATAGCGTCATATTGTTGACTCAACCTTGTAAGCAAATTAATATCGCTTTCGCTGGTCTGGTCAATATGTGCCACGGTTTCCGCTTTGTAGTCGTCCGAAATCAACGCTTTGAGCTGATTTTCTTTGGCGATTTGTTCCACAAGGGCGGTGAGCTTAATTTTGTCAAAAGACCGTTCTTTTTTCTCGCTCAAACTCCCTTTTAAATCCGCACTTCTGGCACGAATATAAACCTTATCAGGCGAACCGCTGAATTGTACTTCGTCCACTAAATACTTGCCTTTATCCACTAACGGCAGACCCGCCCAACCAATCGCGACACTGATTGTCGCATTGCGTGGCGGCAGTGCCAGTTGGCTGTCGTGGTCGCTGAGTTCTAGCTCTAAGGTATCCGCCTCAAAGCCCCGATTGTCATTAATGGTTAGACTAATTAAGCGGTCATTGACAATCTGCGTGATGTCTTTTTCCTGCTTATCTTTGGTGGTCACTCGCACGTTAAAACGGCAAGTGCGGTGGTTGGTTTCTAGGAGTTTTTCTAGCATTTTATTTTACTCAAATTATTTTATAAAATACACACTATCGCCATAAAATAGTTGACAATGATTTATTTTATACTTATACTACACACACTGAAAAAAACAATACAGGAGCATAGCAATGTGGATAGTAAAACCTTAATAAAATTGATTGAGGCGGACGGATGGAAATTTCACCACGCAACAGGTAGTCATCACCACTTCACACACTCAACTAAAAAAGGGATTGTTACCATCCCACATCCTAGAAAGGATGTTAAAAAGGGAACAGAACATTCAGTATTAAAACAAGCAGGGCTAAAATAGCCCTGCTATCAACACAAAAGGAAATTTTATGTTATATCCAATTGCTATTGAACCAGGGGATGAAACCCACGCCTACGGCGTTATTGTGCCTGATATTCCCGGCTGTTTTTCTGCAGGTGACACCTTAGATGAAGCCTACGAAAACGTAAAAGAAGCCATTTCAGGTCATCTTGCATTGCTTGTTGAAATGGGGGAAGAGATTCCCAAACCAACATCTATTGAAAATCACCGTCATAATCCAGATTTTACCGATTACGATATGTTTTTCGGGGTGGTTGATGTGGATATTACCCATTTACTCGGCAAAGCAGAACGCATTAATATCACCTTGCCTGCCCATTTAATTAAAAGCATTGATGACTTTGTGGCAACCCATAAAGACTACAAAAACCGTAGCAGCTTTCTAAGCCGTGTTGCGGCAGATAAAGTCTATGGACTGGCAACCGCTTAACCTGCGGAGAATAAATAATGGAACTCACATTCGGTCTAGCCGTCTTTGCCCTTGTCGGCTTAGTGTTTGCACTCACTGCAACCTATCTCACCAAATAATCCTTAAAGCCTATTTTCTAATAGGCTTTTTAATCAAATTCACGTTCAAGCCAATCAATCAATTCATCAATTTTTTTATCTGTTTCCCTGTTTTTTCGTCTTAATTCCTTGTATTGCCGTGTTAATTCCCGAATATCTAGTGTTTCCTTTGGGTGTTGACTTTCATCTCGAATCGTTTCCCACGGCTCGCCAATCTCCGTCATATTGTGTTCATCACTGCATTTCGCTTTTTGCGTTTTGGCATCCCACAATGTACGGGAATAAATCGAACTGGTTTTCTGTTTATCAATCACCAAAAACAACACATTGATACTGGTATCTTCAAAGCCATTTTCAACAACAATCAAATGGGCTAATTGATGTCCAATTAACTCACGCATTTGGCGTTCCGTATTGCGATAACCAATACCAGGGAACGCAATAAAAAAGCCTAAGCGTTTGCTATATTTCATGCCTTTGAGAATAAAAATATCATCCACTACGCCCGATTTTTTCCACGGAAATTCCGCTTGAATGGCTTGTTGTTCTTCTATGCTCAAATCCTTAAACTTAATGGAAAATGGCGGATTCATCAGCACACAATCATATTGAATTGCTTCATCGAACAAGAAAAAACTGGTGCAATCAATTTCGCCTACGGGGTCGGGGTAATTATGCCGTGCCATTGTCACCGCTTCAGGCTGAATATCCACCCCACGAAAACGGCAAGGCTTAACAAACTGCTCTAATTGACCGCTCCCACAAGCACCATCAAACACGCTAATCCCTTTGCCTAAATAACGCTCAATGGTTTCCGCCACATACTGACGCAATGGCTCGCCCGTGATGTATTCGGCAAATTGCTTGGCTTTGAGTCGTCCGTTATGTTCTAGCATTAAATCAAATTCCCCATCACCTGACTTGCTAAACTAATCAAAGTCGGATCATCGGTGCGTTTTAATTGCATAGAAAAATCAATCGCTCTTGCCTTGCCGTCACCAAATAACTCACTGCGTTCTTCGTGGATATTTTCAATCACAAAAAAGCCCAATAAAAAGAAGTTTGAGCCGTCAATTAAGGGAAATGCTCCGCCACTGTCTGCCATTAAGCGTAATGCCGCAATGCTAAAATCACCGCCCGTGATTTCGGGGATTAGGCGACAAGAAAGATTGATACTTTCGCTTTCTTTGCCCACAAATTGGCTTTTCGGCAATGCCCCCACAACGGAGTTAGTCGGGTGTCGCCAACTGGTTTCACGGCTTAAGGTTTGAAAGGGGATGGTGCGTTGCATAAAGGGGAATACGCCCAAAATGGCAAGGATTGAATTTTGTAACATAATTTTCCTTATTTACCCTTTTACCCTCACCCTAGCCCTCTCCCAAAGGGAGAGGGGACATTGGGGGGATTGAAAAGTGCGGTGAAATTTTGACAACTATTCCCTCTCCCTTTGGGAGAGGGCTAGGGTGAGGGTTGTTGTTGCTCATATCTCACCCGTGCTTTTTCTCGCCATTCCATGAGTTCCAGTAAGCTCATTTGGTCGAAGTCATCAGGTCGCCAGTGAAACACCATGGCAATGTCGGCAATGGCATTTTCTACACAGTCGGCAATTCTCAGCGGTTCATCTATTCCACTTTTTCCGTCTGTTCCGCTTGAGCTGAAGTCGGCACTAAAAAATTAATCACCGCCGTACTAAGATCGGTGAAGTCGCCCACGTCCATTGTGTCAAAATCGGCTTTGTGTAACATCGGTTGGCTAACTCTCGGCAATAGCACCATTAAGGCATTGACATCCGATTGCAATAATTCCAACAGTTTCAAGCCTTTTAAGGCAATCACGGTGGGTTTGTTGATTTGAATTTCGTTGAATGTTTTATCACCACGCACAATCGGGGTGCTTAATGTGACGGTGTTTGAAGTGGGTTTTGTCATTTGAATATTCCTTTAAAATGGGTGAAATAAATCGGGCGTTTGCCCGATTGGATTTACAGTCCTACGGCGGAGCGGTGTTCGGCGAGTCGGTCTGTTCCGTCCACCATGAAAACGCTGTTAATCATATCGATCTCGACTACATCGGAGCCATTTTCAATCACTTTGTAATAAGTGAGTGGTACGGTGAAACTGTGTTCGGTGTCATCGCCAACTTTAGATGACCCTGCATCAATTTCGCCAAAACGTCCACGCATCACGATTTCAATACTGGTTACTTCGCCTGTGTCGTCCTGTTCATACGCCCCTAAAAAGCGGAGCGGTGTGCCGTCAATGGTGGTGCCAAATTGGCGTAAAAATTCGGTCATATAACCGCCCATTTTGAGCGTGGTTTCTAGGGTTTCTAAGCCTAGATTCACTTTCACTGAGCCAATCATTCCGCCTGCACGGTATTCTTCCAGTTTTAACGCCAGTTTGGGCTGTTCAAGTTCGGTGATTTGCCCTTTGTAGCTGTTGCCGTCTGCAAAGACATTCATTAATTTTAATTTGCGTGGTAATCCCATTTTTATGCTCCCTATGATTAGCTGCCAACTTTGGTAATTTCATCTGCCAATTCAACCAAATATTCGTCGCTGACATATTGATTAAACTCTAATTGCTCCAATAATGGGGCAGCACAATAATCATAACCAATTAACAATTTGGCATCTTTTAAGGTTTCTGCGGTGTTAAATTCCGCTTTAACGAACGCTTTACCGCCGACTAATTTGCCTTCCGCCGTCCAATAACGCCATTTGGCATTAATCGCTTCTACGATTTCTTTCACCAACGGCACGCTGATATTTTTATCCATTGCCCAGTCAAAACTTTGTGCAATGGTATCTTTCAATACTTGAGCGGTGCGAGTTTGGTTTTCATACAAGAACGTTTTATCGGTGGAACAAGTGCGAACGCCCCAGAATTTGTAGCCGTTGTAATTGATACAGCAAGTAATGCCTTGTTCATTGAGATAGTTCACATCCGTTGCCGCATCGTTAATATCAAAGGAAAGCGGATTGGTGACACCTGTCACGCCTGTTAATTCCTTATTAGAAATGGCAGTATGCCAGCCTTGTACTTGGTCTTGATAAGCACGCATTGCCACCGCACGCACGACGGCGTAGTCGGTTTCGGTTTGTTTGGTGGTGCTGTTGAACGATAAGAAATCGCCAAAAATCAGCATTAATTCACGTTGTGAGAATTGGCGGCGATAGTTCACCGCTTGTTCTTTGGTTTGGCAACCATAACAAGACGCATACACAAAGCCGTTGAGCTTTTTCGCCACGGTCAACAGTTCCGCCGTGACATCTTGGCTGTCATATTTAGGAATAGCAAAAATCCGTGGTTTCACGCCTGTTAAGGCTTGTGCCACTAAGAACGCTTTTAAGCCGGTGTAATTACCGTTTTCATCTACACCGCCGATCACGTTCGCTTTCATTTGGCTGTCATCTTCGCTCTCAGCCACACGAATCACAATGACTTTGGTGTTGGTAATATCTAAAATGCCGTCCAACGCTCGGGCAAGCGTGCCTTTGGTGCCAGCTTTGGCAATAACGGCGGATGTAATGCCCGTGAGTAGGGTAGGTTTATTTAAAGGAAAGGTGGTTTCATCGGCATCGTCTGCGGTCGCCACTAAGCCGATCACAGAAGTCGAAGACACCGTTAAAGTGCGGAGTGTTTCGGTGATTTCCGTCACTCGCACGCCGTGCAAAAATTCATCAGACATAATAAAAGCCCTATGGGTTGGTGAAAAGATAGGGCTATTGTGTGGGGAAACGGGGGAGCGTGCCACAAGGGGAAAGTGTGAATAATGGCATAACAATTCACCGCACTTTTAGGAAACTAATAAGCAAAAAATCCCCTCTCCCTTTGGGAGAGGGCTAGGGTGAGGGTTAGTTTCTAAAATGGCTCGGATATTGCTTGCGTTCAATTTCGCTAAAATAGGCATCACGGCAATGATTGCGGTCAAAAAACAAGCCATTCACGAGATGATACATCAAACGCCAACGGAGCCGTTTATCTTGTTCTAACACAAAATTGCGATAACAACGGCAAGAAATGGTTTCATCCGCATAGCCAAACGCCATCGCATTAAAAAACTGATCTACCGCAATTAAAATCTGCTTTAACCATTCTTTAATCGGCATTGCTCTGCTCCGCTAAAGATTGCTGATAGGTCACCGCCCAACCTTGCGAATAATTATATTCTAACGGCTCATCCGCTTGTTCCATTTGGGTTTTGTGTTGCACCGCTAAAGCGTGCATGGCTGATACTTGCTCTTTAATGGTGCGAATAATCAAAGCAAATTCATCACGGTTTAACTGGGTGACAGAATTATCCGCACAAATCCACAATTCAGGCGTGCTTTCTTTGCCGTTAGCCAGATCATCATCCATGACGGCTTTCGCCCCAATCATTTTGACAAAACTGGTTTCGTCACTGTCAAACCATTTTTTCAGGTTTTCAATGTAGATCCCCCCGTAGCAACTTTCATCTCGTTTAGCGTTGATTTTTTCACGCATTTGTTGCTGTTGGTTGGCTTTGATTTCCGCTTGTTTGGCTTTGGAGATTGTCCATTTTTTGCCGCTCCATTCACAAGAATCCGAAAAAGGCGCAACTGCGGTGTAATTTTCGGGAATTTTGCCTAGTTCTTTCATTTCAAGACTTGAACGGTCAAGGGTGGAATAGACTGTTTCGCCTCTGTGGTCTTCCACATATTGCCAGCTGTTATTTTCACGAATAATCGCAAAGCCGTTTTTCACTTTCGGTGGTGCATCTAAATAACTATTGGCAGACAAGCCACCACCAATACTGATAAATTCCGTGGTGGCTCCCGAAAATTCATTATTGCTGTCGGTTTGGTAAACGGTGATTTCACCGCTTTCTAGGGCAAAGCCCTGTTGGTCAAATTGAATCATTTTTTAACTCCTTTATTTGGCTTATGCGGCTAGGCAGATGTAGTGGAAAGCGATGTTGCGTGGGCGGTTTTCTTCCGCTGTTGGTACAATTCTACTCGCATCTATCCCTATTTTTTCAGCATAGGGATAATCAACTAATGGTTCATTTAAAGTATTTATATGATAGTTTTCGTCGGTTCTAACTCGTTCGTTTTTAGGTTTACTCAAACCATAAAAAACACCACTACAAAAGTCATTCGCATAAACGTCGGTAATCTTGAATGCACCCGTAATATTCCGAACCGCATCACCTTGCGAACTCAACAATGCACGTCCACTATCCACCCCACGCCCCATATCTGCACCACGCAAAAATTCACCCCGTAAATCTGGCAATACACCTGTTGGGTATTTTTTCGCTAAAATTGGGTAAGTGGATGTGTTAAATTTTTGTCCATTCATTGCCAAACAACCGCTTGGCACGGCAGATAATGGATAAGGAAACGGAATGCCCACCATTAAATCGTGCAATGCAGAAAAAGCATCTTGGGTCGCTTTTTTGTTAATTTCTGTGGTTAAGGCGTTTTTGGCGTTGGTTAAATCGGTGTTAGTTGCTTTGCTGTTTAACGTGTTTTGTAAATTCGTAACCTGTGCAATAGTATGGGTATGACTACTTGCCGCCTTGTCGTGATTTAGGCTTTCCACTTGCCCTTTTAAATACTTAGTACGATTTGCCAACTGTTGAGCTTGTTTGTTGGAAATCCCATCCGCACCACCAACCACCGGATCAGTTTTCTCAATCTGATAAATCCCGTCCGTCCATTCGTTTTTTTCAGTTAAATTCGCCATTATGCGACTCCATAAGAATACTCACCGTTATAGGTGATTTTTTGATTGTAAAGATTATTCGCTTGCTCAAAATGCAAACCGACTAAATGACAACGCACAGGGGCGGTGTTGGCAAGCAATCGCCTGACTTGTTCGCCTTGTTCAATGGTCATTGGACGGTTAAGATAAATCCAATAAGTTGCCCAGTGGCTTTCTGTTGATCCATGCACATAATCGCCGTTGTAGCTTTTTGTTTCGTCATATTGTATGGCAGACATATTTTCTAAAATCTGCACATCCCCATATCCGGCAGATGCCAATACTCGGCGAATACTGCTAATCGTGCCTTTGATTTGGTGAACCGGAAAACTAGCTAAAATGCTATTGCGTTGTTGTTCATCCGACCACTCACTATCCCATTCATCCACGGATACCGACCAAGCCAACCACGGCAATAGATTAGTCGGGCAATGTTTGGCTTGCCAAAGTAAATGAATCGGCACAGGAATGTCGCTAATCGCTGAAAACGTCTGCGACAGCTTTTTCTCTAAGGGCGTAGAACCGATGGGCAATAAACTGTTATTCATCTCTACCGCCCACCGTAATATTAATGCTTGTGCAATAGCCTGCTTGTGTTGGTTGAATCACAAGATTTTGGGTTGGTTTAGTCAAAACCACATTTTGCACGCCCTCTTGATGTAAAGCGGCATAAATTCCCGATAGGGTAATATCAATCCCCAGTGCGTGTTGTTTTTCGACAAATTTTTTCACCGCACTTTGTACGTTTTCAAATACCACCGATTCCAATACGGACGGATAAAGCGTTAAGGTGGCTTGAATTTGATAATCCACAATTTGAGCGGATTGCACAACTACGGTATCGCACAAAGGGCGGACATTTTCCGCATTCAGTGTTTCATTGACCTGCTGAATTAATTCATTTTCCGCTATGCCGTTGCCTTGGGTAGACAAGATTGTCACTTGCACCGTGCCAGCGGTAGGGCTATCTACATTCACATCTTTCACTAAAGCGGAACTACTCAACGCGTGATATTCATAACTGCCCCGACTGCCTGCGGTAGTGATTTTTTCTAGCGACATTTGCACCCGATAGCGGAGTCGTTCGTCATCTTCATAAATCGCCTCGGTGATCGGGTTAGTGGTTAAATCTTCCGCTTGAATCAACAGCCGTTCCACGCCAAATAACGCTGCAAGATTGTCCAAATCCGACCCTGTGGCAAAGGCTAACATCACGGCTTTGGCTTTTTCATTAATTTGACTGCGGAGCAATAATTCTAAATAGGCGTTTTCTTCCAGCAGTTTTACCACAGGTTCGCTTTCATATTGTAGCCGTTCCGTCCAATAGGCTTGTTCGCTTTCGGTATCAAAGCGACTAATAAAGGCGGTTTTTCGGTTCGCCAACAAGGTTTCAAAATCCAGTTCATCAATAACTTGCGGATAGGGCAGATTGTTTAAATCAATAATGCTGTTGTTCATTAGCCACCTAATAACATGTCGTCATAATTTATTTGTTTGTTGGTATTCGCCAGAGACCCCACAATTTTTGCCGTTACTTTGCCGTCTTTAAATTCGGGTTTAAATTGGCTGATATTGAGCCGTTTTTCCCATTTGTTTAACGCCACGACCGCACAACTGGCAATTTGCAATATCAATACTCGGTCAATAGGGCGGTCAATCAGTTTGGGAATATTGGAGCCATAATCACGCCGTTGAATCCTTGTACCGATTTGGGTAGTGAGAATATCGGCGACCGATTGCTTGATATGTTCCTGCTCGTCTTCGATTTTATCGCCTGTATATCTATTCATTATGTTATTGCCTTATTGCGGTTGCCCTGTCACACCGCCACTGTCGCCCATGTGGGTGTGATTCATGGTAGAAATTCCCCCTGCGATTTGGTCGCCCCCTGATGTGATTTGCCCTGAAACGTTAACATTGCCCGTGCATTTCACGGTGGGCGTATCTAACACAATTTGGCTTGATGCTTGAATGGCGGCGGTGCTAATGCCTGTCACGGTCAAATCAGAATTGGCTTGGTTGTAAACCATTCTCGCTCCGTCCGCAAATTCAATCACATGCTCATCGGTGGATTGACTGGGGTTGTTGTGATTAAGGGTGTAAATCCCTGTGAGTACCACTGCCATTGTCAATTCACCGCTCGCCGCTAAAATGACACATTGCTCATTGACCGTTGGTGGTGACCAGCTTCTTGTTGTCCCCGCACGCCATTCCAACCACGGTAGCCAATCGGTTTTAATCCCACCCGATAACACTTTCACACGGCGTTCAGCGTGATTGACGTCGGCAATGGTGCCAAAGCGGATAATGTTATCAATACGGCGGTTCAGTTCTGCGGTCATTTTTGCCTAAAGTGCGTGGTAAATAAAAGGCATTTTGGCGGATAGGGGAGAATAGGGCGATAGATTGCGAATGTAGAATGGGTGATAACAAAAAAAGCAAGGGGGAAACCTTGCTATTTGGGGTTGGGTTAATAGGGTTTGGGTGGAGTTAGTCTAACATTTCTTGTTTAAATTCTTCAAATGTCATATCTGAATTAAAGATAAATCCAGTTCCAATTTTGTCATCGGCGGTTCTTGGTAAAATATATTTATCAAATATTTCTTTTCTGACTTCTTCACCTGAATGAACTCGCCCAGCTTGGCTATCGGCTTCACCTAGGGCGATGCTTTTTGCTAAAAATTCATCATAACCTTGTTCTTTCGTTATCATATTTCCCCCTTTGTGGATTTAAAACGATCCTAGCACTTTTGGTTTAGAGATACAATGAAAAGCAAATCTTGAATAACTGAAAAACAAAAGGACACTAAAAAGTGTCCTATTCACGGTTTAACTGACTTGTTATCGCCTTTGTTAAACCGACCAATTATTTTGCAAATTGGTTTTACAAGCCCCTTTCGGGTACAGGGTTAATTTAACACAAGCCTAATGCGTATGCAATACAATTTTTCACTTGTTGAAAATCTTCATCACTAATTACGGGAACAATATAATCTCGTTTCCCCAATTTATAGCGGTCTAATCTCGCAAGGGAAACCGTATAAATTATATCCGCTTTTACCCAACATTGAATATGAGCCTTATTCGGTAAAGGATTAGTTGGCATGGCATAATGATATTGAGCTAATGGAACAGGCTCGGTTGTACTAATTGGAACAACGGTGACAAGCTCTTTGTTTTTCTTATGCTTAGCAATAATAATCACGGGCCTGACTTTGGTCATTTCAGGTGAATTAAATTGCGAAAAGTCACACATTACAACAGATTTTTCTTTAGGTTGATATTTTAATGCCATAATAAATTCTCATTTTCTTTGTTGGCAAATGGTAAAAATTCCCTTGTATTTTGTCAAGGAAAATCAAAATGCTATTTAGCCAATTCTGCCCCATAACAACAGACTAAAACCCTCATTAGTGACTGGGTTAAACGCCATTCGATAATATCTGTATTCGGGGTTGTAGGGTAGTGCAAGGTGAGTGGTTTTCCTTTTTTGATTTCTTCAACGGCGGTGAATAATTTGTCATTATATTGTTGCAACAGGCTATTCATTTTTTCGATCACATCGGGCTTTAAAGTGCGGTCATCTTTTTCCCAATATTCCCAACTGCGTTTGCTTACGCCCCCAATATATTCAGCGGCTTCCGCAATAGACAAGCCCAATAATTCACGTATCATTTTGAGTTTTAAGCCATTCATTTTTTATTTTCCTTGATAGATGAAAAGCCGTAAGTCTTTTCGCTTACGGCTTTGTTTTTTTAATGTATTTGTACGCCCCAATTTTTATTCCAGTCATCACCTAAAGCAGAGATTAAGCAACATTTGATAAAAGCACGGTTGCCTTTTTCAATGCTTTCTGTGGGTTCGCCGTTAATAATATCGGTGGTGACGACTTTAAACGCATTTTCACTGCGTTGACTTTGATAAACGCTGATGTGTCTTTCGCATAATTCACCGTCAACTAATGTAAATGTTTCACTTGCAGATTTTACTAAATTGTAGCCTTTCATGATTTTTCCCCTTAGGATTGCATACGCCCCTTGCGTTCTGCTTATAGGGTGTATTGTAGTTCGCACTTGCGAACATTGCAAGCATTTTTATAAAAAAAGTGAAAAAAAGGCAAATTTGCCTTTTTTATTGGCAAATTAGCCCTTTTTCAACAAAAATTATGTTAATCCCTATCCCGCAAACTACTCCGCCGTTGGGCTTGTTGTTGGCTTTGGATTTGTTGTAACTGGCGTGCCACTTCTCGGGCGATAGCTTGCGGATCTTGCCCTGCGTTGGCATTAACCGTAATGCTCACTTGCATTGGCTGTTGCGTCACCATTTGGCTTGTTGTGGCTTTTAATGGCGGTCGGTCGTCAATCTGGATGGGTTGAGCCATGGCCACACTTAAGCCTAAGCCTGTGCCAATCAGGGCATTTTTGCCGTAGTTTAGGGCGTTGAGTAAGGGTACGCCTAATTTTGCTGTGGCTTGTTTGGTCATCACATATTCGCCAGCGTGGACAATGCCTGCAGGTTGGTATTTTCCGCCGTTGCCAGTGTAGCCACCGGTGGCAAAGCCTTTTGCTTTTTCGACTAAACCGCCGACCCATTTTTGTTGTAATGGAGTGGTATTTTGAGCATTATTTACCACACTGACTTGTTCGGTTTTCTGTTTGGTTTCGTTGATTTTTACTTCGGCCTCTTGGCTAAATCCCAATTTTTCCTTAATCCAATCAACAGCTTTACCCATTGTTTTTTTCATGGTATCAAGGGCTTTTAATGCACCAGAAGTGAATTTATCAATAAGATTAGAACCAAATTGCGTAAAGGAATTGGGCAGATCTACACCAAACCAATTTAGCACGCCAGCAAAGGCTTTATAAAATAATCCCAATGGTGACCAGTCCAAAATCGTTTTAGTAATATTACCAATGCCCGAATGAAAAAATTCATCTATTTGTTGCCATATATCACTAAAGAATTGCCCGATAGGTTGCCAAAGGGTGGCAACGGTTTCGCATAGCCAATCCCATTTTTCAGCCACCCAACTACATACGCTATCCCAGTTTTTCCAAAGCAACACAATAGCGGCGATAACTGCTGTAATACCTACTACAATCCATGCGAGCGGATTGGTGAGCATGGCTGCACTGAAAGAAAGAATAGACGGCACAGCTCGCAAGAAAGCCATACTAAGACGACCAATACAGCCGATCACTCGGGATATGCTTAATACTACTCGCCCAATAGGATAAACAATAAAACCCAGTGCCACAGATAATCCACCCATTGCCACTGCCGCTACCGATAAAATCCCTGTCCATTTAGCAATCGTTGCGGTAAGTTCGGGATTTGCACGCATCCATGCTGAAATAGAACGCACAACTTCAGTGATTTGAGAAACAAATTTTCGTAAATCTTCGTTAACAGTTTGATAAATAGCAACTCCTAAGTCTTCTTTAGCAGAAAGAAAACTGGCAATATCCCCCATAAAATTATCAGTCATGGTTTTGCTAACTTGTTTTGCTGTTCCTTGAGCATTATGCAAGGATTTTTCGTACTGTTGGATTATACCGTCTGCTTGACTGACTAATTCTGTTGCACCAGCCAGCCCAATTTTACCGAAAATTTCATCAAATACTTTAATGCGTTTCCCCGTTCCCATTTTTTCTGTGGCTTGCATAATGTCTTTTAAAATCTCAGGAACTTGACGTAAATTACCGTGTTTGTCTAAGGTTTTTACATTTAGGGAAGACAACATTTTACTTGCTCCCTTTGATGGTGCGGCAAGGTTGGCAGTCATATTTTTTAAAGTTGTACCTGCTTCACTGCCTTTAATTCCCACATTTCCTTGTAACCCCGTCAATCCTGCGGCTGTTTCAAAAGATTGCCCTGCTGCGGTTAGAATTGGAGCGGATTTTTTGATGGTTTCATATATGGTTTCAGGGGTAGTGTTTGAAGTTGTTGCTGTGAGAGTTAAAACATCAACCACTCTTTCTGTTTCATCAGCAGAAATTTTAAAAGCTGATAATGTGTCAGATATAATGTCAGATACTCTACCTAAATCCATATCAAATGCTAAGGACATGTCTAAGGCTGCGGGCATAGCTGATAAAATTTGCTCTGGAGTAAAACCTGCCATAGCAAAATATCCCTGTCCCTCCGCAACTTGTTTAGAAGTGAGGGCGGTGGTAGCTCCTAGGTGTTGAGCCTGTTCTGCCAGTTTTTTTAGCTTTTCAGCCTGCTCTGGATTATTTTTATCCAGCCTTGTCAATGCTTCTACTTTGGACATGGCTTGTTCAAACTCTACCGCTGGTTTAATTAATAACGTGCCAACACCTGCACCAGCCATTCCCATGGTTATTGTTTGCCGTCCAAAGTTTTTCACATTGTCGGATGCGGTTTTAAGAGTATTGACTTGGTTAGCATAGTTTCGCTGTCTTTGAGCAATTCGGTTTAGTTCTTGTAATTTTAATTTTTGTTGTTCAATAGCACGGTTAGTTTCATGAATGCGATTTTTAAAGCGTTCTTGAACATTGGCAATGCCTGAATTTTTCACTCTATCTTGAGCTGCCTTTAATTGTTTTAATTTGGTTTTATTGTCACCTAACGCTCGAGATAAAGCGACCGTTTGACTTCTGATATTCCGAAAGGGTTTTGTAACGTTGTCTAACGCATTCAATGTCAAATTGAGAACAAGGTTTTTTCCGCTCATTTTTTCTCCTGATAATTGCCTTTATTCATTGTTCGGTGTAAGCTAAGGGTAATCTTTACATATTAGGGGGTTAATTATGCTAGATGCTCTTTTGATACTTGCTTTGCCTTTCATCTTAATTGCCTGTATTGGTTTGTTACTAGAATTTGCCGTGGTTGCTTTAGAGTTTCTTTTTAGTGTTCTTGCTTTTATCGCCAAATTAATCTGGGCATTAGGTGTTATTTTCGTTGCCTTATGGCAAATTTTTTTTCAAAAGAAATCGCTAACTCATTCCTAAATGTGTAATTACTAAGTCTTCAATTAATTCTTCATCGTTTTTGGTAAAGCCCAGTAACTCACGCTGGGCATATTTCACTTTACGTTCACTTTTTCGCTGCACTCGGCTTGATAAACCGTATTGATGCACATTGGCAATCGTGCTACCACTGCCACTAAAACCGACGGAAACCTCTGCTTGATTTGACCGCACTTTAAAAAATCTGGCCGTGCGTAATTTGGCAAACATGGCTTTGCGTTTTACTCGCCCTTTGGCATTCTTGGCTTTTTTGCTCACTCGTTGCGGTTTGCGTGGCTCATACGCCGTGCCATCTGGATTTTGCTGTTTAGCGATTCTGTCCGCTTGGCTTTTTCGCAGTTTAAAGCCTATATCCCTGGCTAATTTTCGCCGTTGTTGTGGGCTGATATTGGCTAACAGTGCGGTGAATTTGGCTTGAATTTCATCAACCGTCGACATTGTTGTTACTCGCAAAAATTAAGTTATCTTCATCTTCAAAATACACCTTGATCCGTTCATTGCCCCAAACAGGTTCGGGTTTGTAGTCTAAAACCACGCTGTCCGCTTGCGATTGTTTCACCACGACCCGTTCTGTGATGGGGCTGATTTCAAAATGAATATCCGCGGTGTTGTTATTGTTAAAATCAGGCAAAAAGCGAATGGCTTTATCACGCAAATCTGGGTTAGCAAAGAGTTCAGGTTGGTTGATTTGCAAATACGCCAACAATGGCACGGTGAGCCGTGCGATGTCATCGGGGTAGTCGGTGACGATAATATTTAAGCTGTATTGCATTTCAAAGCTGAGGTTATCTGTGCCAGTGCGAATGATTTTGCCGTCATCAATAAATAATTGTAGCTTATCAGGGTTCGCCACAAAAAAGGGGTTGGCTTGTTCTAACACTTTGCGAAGTTGGTTGGGCTTTTTCATGGGCGAAATCCTTTTTGACGCAGTTCGAATGCCTGTTGGCAATCAATGCAACGTTTACAGCCGATCACCATTTGACGGCGTTTTTCGGGAATGGGGTCAGCACAATCTATGCAATGGGTTAGGCTGATATTTCGTTGTACGCTGAGTTGATTACGTAAGGCAATATCACGCTGTAATTGCTCGGCTTGTTGGGCATTATCTATGGCATCCGTCATGGGCTGTTTCCCTGTATTTGGTTAAATGTGTCAATGCACTGTGTTAAGGCTTGAAGTTCCGTTACGCATAAATCTGTTTGGTTTAAAGCGTGGTCTAACGCTAAGGCTAAATCACGGTTGGTTTTGATGTCCTTGAGCGTGACCGCTTGGCAATGATTTGTGGTTGGACACAGAATTTTTGCTTGGATTGGTACGATTTCCACGTTGCTTGAACAGCCGACTAACATCATCAGGCACAGGGCTATCACTCCAACTTTGATTATTTTGTAGGACATTATTCAGTTCCTTGGTTTGCTGTTGTTGGGTCTGTTGCATGGCTTGCACGGCAAGGGTCAAGCGTTGCGTTTGTTGGTTAAATTCATCTATCATTTCGGTGATGTGCAAATATTGGCTTTGCCATTGACGTTTTAACATTTCTTCTTTGTCGGCCTCGGCTCGCCAGTAACTGCTTTGTTTGCCTAAAAAAATGATGATGCACAACATCACAATAGGGCCGATTAATAGGATTATTTTTTCTTTAATACTGAGGAAGTTAAACACAATGCTTGCTCCTGTTTGCGTCGGGTTTCTAAGCACATATTGAAAATAACCACACATTGTTGCAATCGTAAATCCTATCCCATATGGAATTCTTTCTATATTTACAGTATCGTCAGCGTAAATGTAATTGTATGAGATCAGAAATGATAATGCTACGACCGCAATCCAAACCCAATAGCCAATATCTTTTAATGTAGCTAGATTTTGGTTAGGTTGATTTTTGTTTTCACACATTTTTTCTCCTTAGATGAGTGAGTTTTAGTGGATTCTTTTTTATACTAACATTGTTTTTTTTGCACAATTGGCGATTGTTTGTTTGTCTATATTTTAACCACAAGAAGAACAGGATTGAGTGTGCTATCTAGCACGAAAGGCATGTCTGAACTCGCTGAAAAATTGGGGCGTGAGAGAGAACGTTTGTACAAAACCTTTTCTATTTCGCCAAAACTGGCACCACCTCTTTTAACTCACTCAACAACGCCAATCTAGATAAGCTCCAAGTGAATTAAAGGCTTTATTTTTCGCCCTAAAACCAGTATGCTATGCACAGTTTTGAATTGATTTATAACAAAGATGTAACAAATGTTAAACCAACAAATTTCCCAACTGATTGCTGACGAATTAAACGTTCGTCCGGCCCAAATTTTGGCTGCTATTCAACTCGTGGATGATGGCAATACGATTCCCTTTATTGCTCGTTATCGCAAAGAAGTTACGGGTGGGTTAGACGATACTCAATTACGCCATTTTGAAACTCGCTTGATTTACCTGCGGGAACTGGAAGATCGTCGCCAAACCATTTTAAAATCCATTGATGAACAAGGTAAACTCACTGACGAGCTACAACAACAAATTCAGCAAACCCAAAGCAAAACCGAGCTAGAAGATCTTTACCTCCCTTATAAACCCAAACGTCGCACCAAAGGCCAAATAGCCATTGAGGCGGGGCTTGAGCCGTTGGCAGAGTTATTATGGACAGAACCGAATCATGAGCCTGAAAGTACGGCGAGCCAGTTTGTTAATGCGGAGAAAGGCATTGCGGACAGCAAAACTGCATTAGATGGCGCAAAATATATTTTAATGGAACGCTTTGCGGAAGATGCCCAATTATTGGCGAAAGTACGTCAATATTTACAACAAAGTGCGGTGTTAATTTCCAAGGTTTTTGAGGGAAAAGAAAGCGAGGGCGCCAAATTCCAAGATTATTTTGATCATCAAGAGCTACTGAAAAATGTGCCATCACACCGCGCATTGGCTATGTTGCGTGGCCGTAATGAGGGGATTTTGCAACTCAGTTTAAATGCCGATCCTGATGCCGAGGAGGGTAGTCGTTCAAGCTATTGTGAGGAAATTATCCGTGAGCATTTAGGCGTGCGTTTCAATGCACAACCCGCCGACAAATGGCGTGAGCAAGTGATTGCATGGACATGGAAAATCAAAGTGGCGTTACATTTAGAAACCGAATTAATGGGCGCCTTGCGTGAAAAAGCGGAGGACGAGGCCATTGATGTTTTTGCCCGAAATTTAACCGCACTTTTAATGGCCGCACCGGCGGGAGCGAAAAATACCATGGGCTTAGACCCCGGGTTGCGTACGGGCGTGAAAGTTGCTGTGGTGGATAACACCGGTAAATTGTTAGATACGGCGACGATTTATCCACATACCGGTCAGATGGATAACGCATTAGTGACCTTGTTTAAATTAATCAAAACCCATCATGTAGAATTGATTGCCATTGGTAACGGTACCGCCTCACGAGAAACGGAACGTTTTGCTAAGGAAGTGATTAAACAAATACCGCAGGCACCGCAAATTGTGGTGGTGAGCGAGGCGGGGGCGTCGGTGTATTCGGCCTCGGAGTTGGCGGCACAAGAGTTTCCACAATTAGATGTGTCTTTACGTGGAGCGGTGTCTATCGCTCGTCGCTTGCAAGATCCTTTGGCGGAATTGGTGAAAATTGAACCCAAAGCCATTGGCGTGGGGCAGTATCAGCATGATGTGAACCAAGTGCAGTTAGCTCGCAAATTGGATGCGGTGGTGGAAGATTGTGTAAATGCCGTGGGCGTGGATTTAAACACGGCGTCTTCTGCATTGTTGGCTCGTGTTGCAGGTATGAGTAAAACCTTGGCACAAAATATCGTGGATTATCGTGATGAACATGGCCGTTTTGACAGCCGTTCAGCATTGAAAAAAGTACCACGTCTCGGGCCAAAAGCCTTTGAACAATGTGCGGGTTTTATGCGCATTAATAACGGTAAAAATCCGCTTGACGCCTCGGGGGTTCACCCTGAAACCTATGCGGTGGTAGAAAAAATCTTGCAAGCCACGGAACAATCAATTCAAGAATTAATGGGCAATGCCAGTGCGATTCGTCAGCTCGATCCGAAACAATTTACGGATGAACAATTTGGTTTGCCAACGGTGAAAGATATTTTCAAAGAATTAGAAAAACCGGGCCGTGACCCACGGGGTGAATTCAAAACCGCCACCTTTATGGAGGGTGTGGAGGACATCACCGATTTAAAAGCGGGCATGATTTTAGAGGGAACCATTACCAACGTGACTAATTTTGGTGCTTTTGTGGATATTGGCGTACATCAGGACGGATTGGTGCATATTTCCTCGTTGTCGGACAAATTTGTGGAAGATCCCCATCAAGTGGTGAAAACCGGTGATGTGGTGAAAGTCAAAGTGTTAGACGTGGACGTGGCACGTAAACGTATTGCGTTAACCATGCGGTTAGAAGAAAGTGCGGTGCAAAAAAACAAAAAAGATCCGAAAAATGACCGCACTTCAGCACCCAAACGCCAAGAACGTCAGTCTAGCTTTAGCAACAATGCCTTTGCAGATGCGTTGAAAGGCTGGAAAAAATAATTTTACTTTAATATTAAGGATAGTATATGGGTATTTACGCTTATATCTGTTTTTTGTTTGGCATTTCGATTTTATTGGCGTTCATCACCCATAAAATTAGCGACCGAGTGCAATCTACCATTGCCATTACGGCCTCTGCCATGGTGGGATCGTTGGTGTTATTGCTGTTAGGCTTTTTAGGCTGGTTGCGCTTAGATAACGTGGCTACCCATATTATGGAAGAACTGGATTTTAAAAACTTCTTGCTGAACGGTATGCTTGGCTTTTTGCTGTTTGCAGGGGCGTTAGGGATTAAATTGCCTTTAATGAAAGATCAACGTTGGGAAATTGCCACTTTCGCCTTATTCTCCACCTTATTTTCTACCCTGATGATTGGCGCGCTCATTTATTATGCGGCGAGTTTATTAGGTTGGCAGATTGATTTTATTTATTGTGTCGTGTTTGGTTCGTTAATTTCACCAACCGACCCGATTGCGGTGTTGGCGATCATCAAAAATTTGCGTGCGCCTAAACGTCTTTCCATGCAAGTCGAGGGCGAATCCTTGTTTAATGACGGGGTTGGCTTAGTGATTTTTACTACGGTGTTTGCCGTCGCCTTTGGTGGTCAAGAAGCCTCAGCCTCTGGTATTGCTACGCTGTTTTTACACGAAGCAGTGGGCGGGATTTTATTCGGGTTAATCACCGGTGCAGTGTCCCATTATTTAATTTCTGCCACTGATGACGGGAGCTTAGAAATTTTAATCACCCTCACTATTCCCACGACGGGCTTTATGGTCGCCAACTTTATGCACGTATCGGGTGCACTTGCTATGGTGGTATCGGGCATTTTGATTGGAAACTGGACTCGCCGTCATGGGTTTTCAGAACAAAGCCAACGTTATTTAGATCATTTTTGGGAAATGGTCGACCATTCGTTAAACTCCTTATTATTCTTGTTAATCGGCTTGGCTTTGCTATTGGTAGACTTCACTTGGGCCAGTTCTATCATGATGTTAATTGCTATTCCCGCGTGCTTATTGGCTCGTTATATCAGCGTTTGGGTGCCGTTCAAAGTCATGCAACGTTTCCGTCAATATAATCCCTACACGTTGAGAATCCTCACTTGGGGCGGTTTACGCGGTGGATTAGCCCTCGCTATGGCGCTGAGTATTCCAAGCCACGTGGCATTAATGACCGGTGATGATGTGGTGGTGGATGTGCGAGATTTAATTTTGTTAATGACCTATGCCGTGGTGACCTTTTCAATTTTGGTACAAGGTGTCACCATTGAGAAAATGATTGAACGCTCTAAACTGGTGGATCCAAAACGGCAAGCCTATGTTAAACTCGGTGCGGGCGATGATTATACGCCAGATGTCTAACCGAAAACCCCGTATGTCAATACGGGGTTTTTCTTCATTATCCATTGCCACGTGCAATTTGTTTTTGTAATTTGATCAGTTTTTCTTTAATGCGGTTACGTTTTAAAGGCGAAAGATAATCCACAAACAATATGCCATTTAAGTGATCAATTTCGTGTTGAATACAAATGGCTAATAAGCCGTCGGCTTCAAGGGTAAATGCTTCGCCTTGGCGATTAAAGGCTTTCACTTTCACTGTTTCTTTACGGGGAACTAAGCCACGAAAACCCGGAATCGATAAACAGCCTTCCTCAATACCGGTTTCGCCAGCGCTTTCCAGAATTTCAGGGTTAATCAAGACCAATTGATTGGCTTTATCGCCCTCAATATCAATGGTAATGACGCGTTGATGAACATTCACTTGGGTGGCAGCGAGGCCAATGCCTTCATGTTCGTACATGGTTTCAAACATGTTGTCGATAAAGGTTTGTAGATCATCATTGAATTCTGTCACTGGTTCGGCTAGGGTGCGGAGTTGTTCGTCGGGGTAAATTAATACGTTTAATAAGCTCATTATATTTCTCGGGTTAAAAAATAACGTGGCGGTATTTTACCAGAATTTACAAAAAAATAACGAAAAATAAACCGCAGTTCAGCGGTGATAACGTTGGCGTAACAAAAAACCCAGCCAAAGCCGGGTTTTTTAAAGCAATTTGCTAATTATTCAGCAACAACGATAACGTTTAATGCTGCGAATACTTCACCGTGAAGTTGGAAACGAACTTCGTGATCGCCAGTGGTACGTAATGGACCTGTTGATAAACGAACTTCTGATTTTTCAATTTTCACGCCGGCTGCTGTTACGGCTTCAGCCACATCACGTGTGGTGATAGAACCGAATAAACGACCGCCGTCACCGGCTTTAGAAACGATAGTTACGCTTTCTAATGCGGTGATTTGTGCTGCACGAGCTTGTGCTTCTGCTAGTTCAGCAGCGGCTTTGGCTTCAAATTCAGCACGACGTGCTTCAAAGTGTTCAATGTTAGCGGCGGTTGCCATCACTGCTTTCCCTTGTGGGATTAAGAAGTTACGTGCAAAACCTGATTTAACATTGACTTGATCACCCACTTTACCTAAGTGAGCAATTTTATCTAAAAGAATGACTTGCATTACCCTGTTCTCCTTGATTACTGATGATTGTCAGTGTATGGAAGTAACGCTAAATAGCGTGCGCGTTTGATTGCACGAGCTAGTTGACGTTGATACTTCGCACGAGTACCGGTAATACGGCTTGGGACAATTTTGCCGCTCTCTGTGATATAGTTCTTTAATGTTGCGATATCTTTATAATCGATTTCTACGACATTTTCCGCTGTGAAACGGCAGAACTTACGACGACGGAAATAACGTGCCATTTGGCTACTCTCCTAATCTATAAATTCGATTTGCTCGGCATGCAAAACTAATTGGCTTAAGCCGTTGGCTTGTTTGTGTGAGCTAATAAACCCCACCACCAATAATTTGCTACCGACCGTAATGCTTTGAGTATGTTGCATTAATTGATTGCCACTGATTTGGATTGGCATTTTGCACCATGCTTGACGTGGTAGTCCAGCTTCTTTTTGTTCAGAACGGTGTTCTAAATAAAAGCGGCAATGTTCAATTCCATTTGGGCTTTTTGATCGTTTGGGTAAATCCGCAACGGTGCCGATTAACGATAAACGATTATCAATGTTCAACTTACTCCTCAGCATCCTCAAAATCGTTGGTTTCAACTTCAGCTAAAGCTGGACGACGATCGTCTTTGGCTTTAACCATTGGGGACGCTTCTGTTACGGCGTGCTTAGTACGAATAACTACGTTACGAAGAATAGCGTCGTTGTAACGGAATGTTGTTTCTAGCTCGTCGATGACGTGTTGAGGCGCTTCTACATTCATCAGCACATAATGTGCTTTGTGTAATTTGTTAATTGGGTAAGCCAATTGGCGACGACCCCAATCTTCTAGGCGATGTACTTGACCGCCAGCTTCTGTGACAGAACCTGTGTAGCGTTCAATCATACCTGGTACTTGTTCGCTTTGGTCCGGATGAACCATAAAAACGATTTCGTAGTGACGCATTACTGCTCCTTACGGGTTAATCAGCCTCCGACGGTAAGACCAGTCACCAATCTTGCGGAAGCAAGGAACGAAAATAGGATGTGACTGTAAGGCGAGGATTATACCGATTTATTGGGAATATTCAAGTGAAAATTGTGGAAAAAACACCGCAGTTTTCGCTTTTTTAGGGGATTTCTGCTTTTTGTGCAAGATGGGAGAGGTGGCATTCACAAAAAAACGAAGACAGGTTTCCCCATCTTCGTTTGATTTGGAGGTTGATTGTGTGCTTACCAACTATAACGATACACTGCTTGTAGCGCTAATTTTTCATCTACTCGGTTACCGTTGGCGCGTTTTATTTCTAGACCAAAACGGTGGTTGCCGGTTTGGGCGTTTAGGCCGAGGGCGGTTTCAACACGGTTGCCACTAGAGGCAATATCATAGGTGCGTTTACCGATTTGGAAATCGCTGTTGCTGTTTTTCACGTGGATTGTGTTCACTTCAGCGTAAGGCTGTAAGTTGAAACTGCCAAAATCAAAGGCTTTCGCCACACGCAAACCTGCGCGGGTGTAAAGTGAAGAAGTCGCAGATTGTCCTTGGGTGGCTTGGGTTTTTAACCAAACTAATTGCGCGTTTGGTGTCACTGTCCAGCTGTCAAATTTAAAGCCTTTGCCAAGTTCGGTAGAAAGTTGGTAGCCGTTTAAATGATGGCTGTCCACACCGTCACTTTTCACTCTGACACGTTCATATTTGGCAATGTTATCCCAATATAAATCATTGTCGGTGTGTAAAGTGGCGTAAAGTCCGAGCATTTGGCTGTTCAATGTGCCTTCGCCGTAATCGCCGTTATAATCCACTTTAGAACGTGCGGTACCAATAAATCCACCCACTTGGACTAAATCATTAATCGCCGTATCCGCACCGATTTGTAAGCTGTAATAATTTTGAGTAAAGCCTGATGTGCGACTTTCGCTGTCGACGGCGGTGCTATCAAATTCTAAACGCGAATCGTAGTTGCGAACCCAAACATTGCTTTGTTTACCTTGTTTTAATTCGCCTAAACGGTCGTGAATACCCACTAAACTTTGTTCAAAGTGTAATAATTCCGCTTGACGGATAGAGGCTAAGGCATTGGAATATTCGCTCAACTCGCCGTAGCGGTTGCCGAAAACCCACTCGTTACCTTTTTGATAGACACGGTAACGATAGGCGCCTAAATCCTCGTATTTCAGACTAAGCCCAAAAGTGGCTGTGCTTGGTCCGTTGATGACTAAGAAAGGAACATGATGATTTGGATCATCTGGTACAGCGTCCGTGTTATTAATCACCACATTGAAATGTCCTTCCGATTTGTCGTTTAAAATAATTTTATCGCTCTTACGATTAATTAAATCAGTACTCACTTCAAAGGTGCCAGAGCCAGATAACTGATCCTGAACCCATAAGGTGTTGTACTCGTCATCACTGTCATCAAAAATTACGTTAGAATTGCCTTGCATATTTAATTCGCTTAAACCGCTGTTGTCAGTCACATTCCAAGTAGTATTGTCAAAGTTGAAGATCATTGGATAAACTTCAGTACCCAATGGTAACACATCACGAGATTGATAGTTATTTCCTAGCTGCGTATAGTCAAAACCAAGTGGATATCCCGTTTCTGCTGAAGTGAGTTGTGTCCGACCAGACAAAGTGCTTCCTATGGCATTTAGGGTATATTTATTTTGATCCGTGCTTGGTTCTACATAAATTAAATAACCGTTGGTTTTTACCGTGGTATTTTCAAGGGTTATTTCTCTTGTTGCATTCGAAGTTCTTGCATCGTAATCCGTCACTGCAAAACCGTTTTCAGCAGATAAGGAGCTATCTTTAATAATAACGTTTTTGCCTTCATCTTGCTCCGTTACCCAATCGTGTGCGATCCAACTATTTTCTCCGGTAAGATTAACTGTCAGATTATTCAATGTAGCCTCAAGAAATGATCTCGCAGATGAAATAGACAATCCAATCGCATTATTTTCATCACGAATAATGTTAATATTATCTGCTGTTATATTGGTATCTATGTTTTTGTACTGAACATCAAGATCTAAACTGGCTGGATAGGTTACGTCACCTGGGGTGTCAAAATTTCCAAAATTAGTATCGTGGATATGAAGTCGTCCAGTTCTCAAGTTTACAGCCCCCCTAATACTCTCTCCACTTGGGGTGCCTGTGATATTCACTGTACCACTTCCAAGATTTTTAATCATCACAAAAGTATCATACTTGTTATGAGAAGAGATCAGCATATTCACATCATTATTAGAGTATGATTCTACTTCAGGAAACTTGCTTGGGGATTGAGAATTTTGCGAAATAGTGACAATTGTCCCCGTTGGAGCGGTATCCTTAACATGTGGATACACATAAGTACTTTCTTCACAAGCGTCAGCAGGATTACATTCAACTTGCAGAGCAGAAAAAGCAGGCGTAGCAAAAAGACTTAAAAATAAAGGAGAGAATTTTAGCGAAAGGTTAGCTATGTTTGTTTGTTTGTTTGTTTGTTTGTTTGTTTGTTTGTTTGTTTGTTTGTTTGTTTGTTTGTTTGTTTGTTTGTTTGTTTGTTCATTTTTGTATCCTAATGAGTGAGATGTCAAGAGAAATTTTCTGAATTATATCGTTAGCCTGTACAATTTTCTAGCGAAATTTTTACATTCCGTGAGATCGTTTTTGTACTAAAGTGCGGTGTTATTTTCCCCTTTTTTTATTCTTCTTGTTGTGAATGGAAAACCAACGCATGACGCATTGCAATGCGGTGTTTCGCTTGTTTTAAGCGTCTAATTCGTTCCGTACGGCGAGTTTGCTCGGCAAAGGATTTTCGGCTTCTTTTTAGGTGTGATTTGTGTTTGATTGCCATTATTCTTCCCCTTCTGTTGTCGGTTGGATTGCCTGTTCGTTGGCTTGGTTTTCTTTGACACGGTGATAATTGATCAGGCTATTCATGTAACGCCGGACATTTTCCACATATTGAAACGCTTCATAACCCCGTGCATAACCGTATTTTAGACGAGTATAATAGCGTTTTTCGGCTAATAAGGGTAGATTTTTTTTCACCTCAAACCAGTTATCGGGATCGCCACCAAGATCTTTGGTTAAACGGCGTACATCAAGCAAATGCCCTAATCCCATATTATATCCCGCAAGGGCATACCAAATGCGGTCGTTTTGAGGAATGCTTTCTGGCATTTGGTTAATCAGCCAGTTTAAATAAGCGGAACCGGCTTTAATACTTTGTTCTGGATCGGTGCGGTCGGTAATTTTCCAGTAAGCGGCGGTGTCTTTGGTGAGCATCATCATACCACGAACCCCGGTAGGTGAAGTGGCGTCTTTATCCCAATGGGATTCTTGATAAGCCACCGCAGCGATTAACCGCCAATCTAGTTCCCCTTGATATTTCTCAAAAAGTGCGCTGTATTTGGGCAAAATTGTTTCTATGGCGTTGGTGTAAGAACGCATATCCACATAATTAAATTTGCGGAAATGATTGAAATATTTTTCCTCAATGTGTGCAATTAAGCCGTTTTCAATGGCATTGTGCATAAAATCCAACAATGCGGCTTGCAATTCATTATAGGAACTGTTGGGCAAATACCAATGCACCGTGGCTTCATCCGCCACATCAAAGGCCACCGCAATTTGTGGTTTCACTTGTTGTATGGCTGACACATCAAGGGAGTTGGCAATGGTGTAAGCAATTTTGCCATCCGCTACTTGCAACAACAACGCCTCTTGATTTTGTTTGTGATCAATGGACCAACGCAAGGCGGGAAAGCGGTCTTTTTTGCTTTGCAACAAACTGTCTAATTCATTACCGCCAGCGATCACTACTTCCTGTTGCAGTTTATCTAACCCGCTTGGTCGAGGTTGACCTTGGCGATAAACTAATTGCCACGAGGCAGAATGATAGGCAGGGCCAATTTGGAAGTGTTCGTTTTTTTGCGGTTGATACAGCAAATTGGCTGCCGCAACATCAATTTCATGTTGATTTAAGGCCTCAAACAGCGCCTCGCTGTTCTCTAAGGTGCGAATTTCTAATTGCACACCGAGATAGTCCGCAAAGGCTTTGCTCAGTTCATACTCTAAACCCGTTTCACCATTGGCATCAATAAAATAGGACACCGGATTATTGATGGTGCCCACCACAAGGGTTTTGCGCTGAATAATTTCTGCGTAATGATTGGATTCTGAGCGCATGATTTGTTGCCATGGGAACACCATATCAATGGCCCACAGTAACAATGCAAGGCTCGCAACAATACGTAGGAAGAGGCCTTTCATCTGAACCTTATAACAATTTGACTGGCACTTTCACCACTAATTTTTTCAATTTTGCCACTTTGCCGTCCACATTGACACAAGGTTTATGCGGTTCGTAAGGTAAAAAGACCACAAACATATTCGGGCGCATTAAAATGGTATTTTTATCCGCAAATTCGCTGGCGGTAACTTGGTAATCATCTTCTGCATTGTAGGGTTCGTATTGGGATAAATCGGGGCTAGCAATACCATATTCAATATTTTCAGCACCCTCGATTAACAGTTGCACATCAATATAGTCATGATGTAATTCCGCTTTTTTGCTTTCTGACGCACCCGTTTCAGGTGACATCACGTTCATATAAATGTCTGCGGTCAAATCGTGACGACCATTTTCTAAACTCGCCAAATCCAAGGTTTTTAAATGTTCGCAGACATCTACAATCACTTTTGGTAAACCACGAGCATAATCAGCATTGGTTAAACAACCCGTAAACATAACAATTCTCCTTAATGAGATAAAATAATCATTTTTTCACCGCACTTGAACAGTGCATGGTGAAATAATACTACAATCATTTGGCAATATGCTAAAAAATTCTGCAAATCCGCCAGAATATTTTTGAAAAACTAGACTTACATCAAAGTTTTGCATATAATCACCGCACTTCTCAACCGCCCCCATAGCTCAGTCGGTTAGAGCAGTCGACTCATAATCGATTGGTCACAGGTTCAAGTCCTGTTGGGGGCACCAGATTACGAAATCTAGACATTCGTTGCCATACTTACATTGAGAATTTCTTTCTTGTAATTCTTGTTTTATATTCACAATGTAGAGATCGACTAAAGCTATTTATCTAACGATAACGATCTTTGTTTTTCTTCTTATAAGAAAATAAATTCCTAGGTTTTTCTGTATAAGAATTTTTATCTCTGTTAAAAAACCAGAAAAAGAATACAAAATTTATACTCTGAAATAAAGACATCTTAATAGACCATATAAAGTGGTCTAGTGGAATCCTGAAATCAATGTCGGAAAAGCTAATGTCATTTCGGAAATAAAAAATAATCTTATAAACCCAAAATATAGGTAGACAGCAAAACATAAAACCACTAAAAAAGATCAAGAAAACGAACAACCACCTATTTCTCATTACATGCCACCTTAGTATACATATATTCAGATACTTCCCTTTCTTATTTTACTACTGGCCGATGTCGCATTCTATTGTTCAACTTGCTGAGTTGTTTTTTCCTGTGCATAAATATGAAAAAAGAAATGTAAAAATGAGAGAAAGCCAGTTAGTTAATATAAAAATGCCTTATTAGAAGAAAAGGAGTATAGAGATAATCTATACTAGGCAATAATGGTCGTCAAGTCATACGATAATTTAACCTAATGATCCAAGTCCTATTAGCGGGCACCAAACATTTCCTATCCTTTCAATCCTGTGTTAAAATTGCTCTCTTTTAAATAGCATATAGAAAATACAATATGAACTTAACCGATTTTTTAATTCATAAGTTAGATGACCTGAAAGCCACGGATATTCAAGCCATTGATGTGAGAAAGAAATCATCTATTACCGATGATATGATTATTTGCACCGGAACATCTAGTCGCCATGTAGCTTCACTCGCTCAAAAACTGATTGATGAAAGCAAACAAGCTGGCTTTGAAACCTTTGGCGAAGAGGGCAAAGCCACGGCTGATTGGGTGGTGGTGGATTTTGGCCAAGCCATGGTGCATATTATGCAAGCCGATAGCCGTGAACTTTATCAGCTTGAAAAACTTTGGGCGTAAAAATTAACCGAAAATTGACCGCACTTTTATGAAAATACAGCTCATTGCCGTGGGAACCAAAATGCCTGACTGGGTAAAAACCGGGTTTGAAGAATATCAACGCCGTTTTCCGAAAGATATGCCCTTTGAATTGGTGGAAATTGCTGCCGGTAAACGGGGTAAGAATGCCGATATTAAACGCATTTTGGAACAAGAGGGCAAAGCCATGCTCAATGCTTGTGGGAAAGGTAAGATTGTGACCTTGGATATTCCGGGCAAACCTTGGACCACGGCAGAATTGGCGCAGCAGTTAGAGAGTTGGAAAAATGATGGGCGTGATCTGTGCTTGTTAATTGGTGGGCCAGAGGGGCTGTCGCCAGAATGTAAAGCCGCAGCGGAACAAAGTTGGTCCTTATCGCCCTTAACCCTGCCTCATCCGTTGGTGCGAGTGGTGGTGGCCGAAAGCCTGTATCGGGCGTGGTCGCTGAGTACCAATCACCCTTATCACCGTGAATAAATGATTATGCGTTGGTTAACTCAATTATTTGCCACCTTATTTGCCAAACCTCGGCATGAACCGATCCGTGATAATCGTGCGGAGCGGAATCTATTTGTACGCCGTGCCTTGGTGGCATTTATCGGTACTTTGGTGTTGGCGGTGGTGTTGCTGACCAATCTATACCATTTGCAGGTGGTGGATTTTGATAAATATCAAACCCGCTCTAATGGTAATCGGATTAAATTATTACCTGTCGCCCCCACAAGAGGCTTGATTTATGACCGTAATGGCACCTTGTTAGCGGAAAATTTAACCTTTTTTGGGTTGTATATTGTGCCAGAAAAAGTGGAAGATTTAGACCGCACTTTTGAAGAATTACGCATGATTGTGGGGTTGACCGACGACGATATCGCCCAATTTAAAAAAGAACGTCGCCGTTCGACCCGTTACACGCCGATTTTATTAAAACCCAATTTAAACGAAGAACAAATTGCCCGTTTTGCCGTCAATCAATATAACTATCCGAGTGCCGACATTCGTCCGTATTTTAAACGCAATTATTTATACGGCGAGGCCATGACCCATATTCTAGGCTATGTGTCAAAAATTAACGATAAAGACGCCGAACGCCTGAAAAAAGAAGAAAAAGACGCCATGTATGCGGGGACTACGGACATTGGAAAATTGGGGATTGAACGTTATTATGAAGATGAATTACACGGCAAACCCGGTTATGAACAGGTGGAAATTAATAGCCGTGGTAAGGTGATTCGCAAACTCAGCGAACAACAACCGGTAGCGGGGAAAAGTATTCATCTCACCATTGATTTGCCGTTACAGCAATTTATTATGGAACGTTTAGGCAAACAAAAAGGCTCCGTGGTGGTGTTGGATCCGAAAGACAGCAGTATTTTAGCCATGGTATCCAGCCCGAGTTACGACAATAATTTATTTGTTGGCGGCATTTCAGGGGCGGATTATAAACGTTTATTAGAGGATGAAGATCGTCCGTTGTATAGTCGTGCGACACAGGGCGCTTATCCGCCCGCTTCCACCGTGAAACCCTTTGTGGCCGTGGCGGCATTAACGGAGAATGTGATCACCACCAGTACCACCGTGTCTGACCCCGGTTATTGGGTGTTGCCGAATACCACCAAGCGCTTTCGTGACTGGAAAAAATCGGGTCACGGCAACACCGATTTACAAAAAGCGATTACTGAATCTTCTGATACCTATTTCTATCAAGTGGCTTATAAATTAGGCATTGATCGCTTATCGGAATGGATGAAAAAGTTCGGTTTTGGCATGCCAACAGGCGTGGATATTAAAGAAGAAACCGCTGCCATTATGCCCGATCGGGAATGGAAACAAAAACGCTATAAAAAACCTTGGGTGATGGGCGATACCATTCCCGTGGGCATTGGTCAAGGTTATTGGACGGCCACGCCGTTACAATTAGCCAAAGCCTTGGCGGTGTTAATCAATAATGGGCGTGTGAATACCCCGCACTTAATGCAAGAAATTCATGGCTCTTTGGTGGAACCCTATAAAGATCCATTGTTGTATGAAGACATTAGCGAACCCACGGAGGGCGCTTGGGCGGCCGCCAAACGAGGCATGTATGGGGTTATTCATAGTGCCTCTGGCACGGGGCGCAAAGCCTTTGCGGGCGCTGCTTATGACGCCGCAGGAAAATCCGGTACCGCACAGGTGTTTAGCTTGAAAGAGGGGCAAAAATATGATGCTCATAATTTGAAAAAATTCTTGCACGACCACGCTTGGTTTATGGCCTATGCGCCTTATAACGAGCCCAAAGTGGTGGTGGCCATGATTCTTGAAAATGCCGGTGGGGGATCCAGTAATTCTGCGCCGATTGTACGCCAAATTATGGATTATTATTTATTGCAACGATTACCAAAACGTAATATTGCTCCAACTGACAACGTTGATAATGCGCTTGCCCCTGAAAGTGCGGTGCAAAAAAGTGAAGAAACAGAGATAACAGAATGAATGAAAAACCGGCGTTGATCCCCAATTTATGGGGCAAACTACACCTCGATTTTTGGCTACTCATTGGCTTGATTGTGATTTCAGGTTATGGTTTGCTTGTGCTTTATAGTGCCTCGGGTGGCAGTGAAACCATGTTCCGTAGTCGGGCGATTCAAGTGATTTTAGGCTTTGCGGTGATGTTCATTATGGCACAATTACCGCCAAGGTTTTACCAACAAATTGCGCCTATTTTGTATATTGCGGGGGTGATTTTATTGGTATTGGTGGATTTAATCGGCACCACCAGTAAAGGCGCACAACGTTGGCTCGATTTGGGCATTGTCCGTTTTCAACCCTCGGAGATCGTGAAATTAGCGGTGCCATTAATGGTGGCGGTGTATTTAGGCAATCGACAACAACCGATTAATTGGAAAGAAACCCTGATTGCCTTTGTGATGATTATTTTCCCGACCTTATTGGTGGCCATTCAGCCTGATTTAGGCACCTCGATTTTAGTCAGTGCGTCGGGCATTTTTGTGGTATTCTTAGCGGGCATGAGTTGGTGGATCATTCTGGCCGCCGTGTTAGGATTAGCCGCTTTTATTCCGATTATGTGGCTGTATTTAATGCACGATTATCAACGCACAAGGGTATTGACCTTGCTCGACCCTGAAAAAGATCCTTTAGGGGCGGGCTACCATATTTTGCAATCAAAAATTGCCATTGGTTCTGGCGGTATGTGGGGTAAAGGTTGGATGGAGGGTACTCAATCTCAGCTCGAATTTTTACCCGAACCTCATACCGACTTTATTTTTGCGGTATTAAGCGAAGAACATGGTTTAATTGGCGTGTTAATTTTATTGGCGATTTATTTTTTTATTATTAGCCGTGGATTAATCATTGGGGCGCAAGCGAAAAATGCCTTTGGGCGGATTTTAACGGGCGCCACGTTTTTAATTTTCTTTGTGTATATTTTTGTCAATATCGGTATGGTGAGTGGTATTTTGCCGGTGGTTGGTGTGCCATTACCGCTCGTGAGTTACGGCGGCACCTCCTTTGTGACATTAATGGCGGGGTTTGGTTTGGTGATGTCCATTCACACCCATAAAACAAAAAGTCTGTATGGGCAAGGGAACTAAATGACCATGTTAATACTCTATATAAATTGGGAATAATCCATTTGGGAACGTTATGATGAAATTAAAACTCTTATTAGCCATTTTCTTAGCGGCTTTTTTAACCGCCTGTACCTCCTCGGCGCAAGCAAGCAAAAGTCAACATACGGTGGCGGCAACATCTGCGCCTAAGGCACAACCAACGACAACGAATAAAACGCCAGTTTACACGCATAATGGTAAGCAATATGCCGTGGTCGAAAAAGCTGCTGTACAAAGGGGAAAAGCCAGTTATTACCATAAAAAATTTAATGGCCGTCACACGGCAAGTGGTGAAATTTATAGTGGGGCAAAATTGACGGCCGCCCACCGCACTTTGCCGTTTGGCACCCATGTGTTAGTGACCAATTTACGCAATAACCGTCAGGTGATCGTCAAAATCAATGATCGTGGGCCATTTAGTAAAACCAAAATTATTGATTTATCGACCTCGGCCGCCTCAAAATTGGGGATCATCACTGCAGGCATTGCCGATGTGAAAGTCGAAAAACTCCATCTTGTTCATAATTAAGCATTTAAAGGATTATTGAAATGTTGCAACATTCATTTAGAAACACCAAAATTGCCTTAACGGCGGGTTTATTGTCATTATCATTTGCCAGTGTCGCAGATGTCGATTTTGGTATGACACCCCCACAGATTAACGCCCAAACTTATATTTTAATGGATTACAATTCAGGTGCGGTGTTAGCAAGCCTAAACCCCGATCAACGTCAATATCCCGCTTCATTAACCAAAATGATGACCAGTTATGTGGTGGGGACGGCGATTCAACAGGGGAAAATTAGCCCAACGGACACGGTCACCATTGGGGAAAGTAGTTGGGGACAAAAATTCCCAGGTTCGTCTAAAATGTTCCTCAACCTTAATCAGCAAGTCTCGGTGTCTGATTTAAATCGTGGTATTATCGTGGTTTCAGGCAATGACGCTTGTGTGGCCATGGCTGAACATGTGGCGGGTTCCACCGATAAATTTATTGAATTGATGAATCAATATGCGGATCAGTTTGGCTTGAAAAACACCCATTTCACCACCCCGCACGGCTTAGACGACCCAAATCAATATTCTTCCGCTCGTGATATGGCCATTATTGGTTCGCATATTATTCGAGATCTTCCAGAAGAATATAAAATTTATGCCGAGAAAGATTTCACCTTTAACAAAATTAAACAACCAAACCGCAATGGTTTATTATGGGATAAAACCCTGCACGTGGACGGCATGAAAACCGGTCATACGGATCAAGCTGGCTATAACCTCGTTGCCTCTGCCACCAATAACGGTGATATGCGGTTAATTTCGGTGGTGATGGGCGTTGCAACGCAGAAAGGCCGTGAAGTAGAAAGTAAAAAATTATTACAATGGGGCTTTAACAGCTTTGAAAGTATTAAAACCTTACAAGCGGGCAAAGCCATTGAAGAAAAAACCGTTTACTATGGTGATGAAAATAAAGTCGCTGTGGGCATGTTGCAAGATGGTTTTATAACCATTCCAAAAGGTCGCCAAGCGGATTTAAAAGTGCGTGTAGAATATGATGGCAAAGGCCTAGAGGCGCCATTAGCGAAAGGCCAAAATGTCGGAAAAGTGATTTATCAATTAGACGGCAAAGACATTGCCACCGTCAATGTGCAAGTCATGAAAGATGTCGGCGAGGCGGGTATCTTTGGCCGTGCATGGGACTGGCTAATCTTAACCATTAAGAGCTTATTCTAATTAAAGCCACGCATTACTCGCAAAAAACTTTCAGAAAATATACCGCACTTTTTATTGAAGTGCGGTGCTTTTTTAACAAATTTAAGGAAAAATCATGGCAGAGATCAATGTCAAAGAAATTAATTTAGCAGATATTCCACAACAGCAATTAAAAGATCTGTTAGACTTTCCTTGTGCCTTTACCTTTAAAGTGGTCGGTAAAAACCGCCCTGATTTAATGGATGATGTGGTGGTCACCACGCAAAAATACGCCAAAGGCGATTATAAACCACGTGAGCATATCAGCTCAAAAGGCACCTATAATTCCATTTCTATTGATATTATTGCAGAAAATATTGCGCAAGTGGAAACCCTTTATACCGAATTAGCCAAAATTGAAGGCGTCAGAATGGTGCTTTAAAGCGGAGGCCTGAATGAATATTCCTTTGATTGTCCGCCAACTTGGCACGCAAGATTACCAAGACGTTTGGCATAATATGCAAGCCTTTACTGACCAACGCACCGCAGATACGCCAGATGAAATTTGGTTGGTTCAACACCCCGCTGTATTTACCCAAGGACAAGCGGGCAAACCTGAACATCTATTGCAAGCAAGCAATATTCCTGTGGTGCAATCGGATCGAGGCGGACAAATTACCTACCACGGTTTAGGCCAACAGGTGATGTATGTGTTGATTGATATTAAACGCCATAAAGCACAGGGGCATGATATTAGCGTGCGTGATTTAGTGACGGCGCTTGAACAGTCGGTGGTGAAAACGCTGGCGGATTACCATGTGACCGCTTATCCAAAACCCGATGCCCCAGGGGTGTATGTAGATTGTCAGGGGATTGAGAAAAAAATTTGTTCCTTGGGTTTGCGTATTCGCAAAGGTTGCTCTTTTCATGGACTCGCCTTGAATATCAACATGGATTTGCAACCTTTTCATTATATTAATCCTTGTGGTTATGCAGGACTTGAAATGTGCCAACTTGCCGATTTTGTGGATCCCGTTGAAGCAGAATGCGAAAAAGTCGCCCCGAAATTAGTTGCACACTTTACCGCAATTTTAGGCTATAATACGCAACAAATTTTTAACAATTAAACATAATTTTAATCTGAAAAAGACAGCATAGGATATAAAATGGGTACTCCCTTTAAAATGGAACGTGGCGTTAAATACCGTGATGCGGCGAAAACGTCTATTATTCAGGTGAGAAACATCGATCCCGATCAGGAATTATTAAAAAAACCCTCGTGGATGAAAATCAAACTGCCTGCCAGTTCAGCCAAGATTGACAGCATTAAGAACGGCATGCGTCGTCATGGCTTGCATTCCGTATGTGAAGAGGCCTCTTGCCCAAATTTACACGAATGTTTTCATCATGGGACCGCCACCTTTATGATTATGGGCGCCATTTGTACCCGCCGTTGTCCGTTCTGTGACGTGGCACATGGCAAACCCTTGCCATTGGATCCCGAAGAACCACGCAAAGTGGCGGAAACGGTGCAAGATATGAAATTAAAATATGTGGTGATTACCTCTGTTGACCGAGATGATTTGGCCGATCGTGGCGCTGCGCATTTTGCTGCTACCGTGCGTGAAATCAAAGCCTTAAATCCTGGTTGCAAAGTGGAAATTTTGGTACCCGATTTTCGTGGACGCATCGAACAAGCCGTAGCGATTTTGAAACAAAATCCGCCCGATGTGTTTAACCACAATCTTGAAAATGTCCCTCGTTTATATCGTGAAGTTCGCCCAGGTGCAGATTATCAATGGTCATTACGCTTGTTACAAATTTTCAAAGAAGAGTTTCCCGATATTCCAACCAAGTCGGGCTTAATGGTGGGCTTAGGTGAAACCAACGAAGAAATTTTGGCGGTAATGCAAGATTTACGTGATCACGGTGTGACGATGTTGACCGTTGGGCAATATTTGCAACCAAGCCGTCACCATCTAAAAGTGGAACGTTATGTGCCACCAGAAGAATTTGATATGTTCCGCCACGAAGCCGAAAAAATGGGCTTTGAACATGCCGCTTGCGGACCTTTCGTGCGTTCGTCTTATCATGCAGATTTACAGGCCAGTGGTGGCGTGGTGAAATAATTAGGCTATATAGAAGTGAATGAAGTGCGGTGGAAAAATGAAGAGTTTTTCCACCGCACTTTTTTGTTGTATTTAATACCGCTTTAGTATCACTTAAAGGAATTTTGGTATTGGACAGCGTGCAGTGTTTTCTTAATAATGTTCCCATCAGTATTTTATATTTTCTTTCATTTCGTGGAGGTTATGTTATGCCATTAATACAAATTACCCTTGTTGAAGGGCGTGATGAGAAAGTTGTCACCGATTGTGCTAAAGCCATTGCAGAGGTTGCACATGCTAAATTGGGGGCGCCGCTAGAAAGTATTCGTGTGGTGGTCAATCAAGTACCTGCGACCCATTGGATTGTGGGCAATCAAACAAAAGCCGAGCGTGATGCGGCGAAAGGAGGAGTAAAATGAGTTTAACCTTAGATAATCAAAGTATTGAACAGGCAGCAGCGTTATTGCGAGAGGCCGCAAATACGGGGCATTTTATTTCGCCATTGCGTGAAAAATACCCGAATATGACTTTAGCTGATGCTTATGCCATTCAAACAGCCAATACGCAACATGCAGTGCAAGCGGGAAAACGTATTACGGGGCGTAAAATCGGTTTAACCTCCGTTGCGGTACAAAAACAATTAGGCGTGGATCAGCCTGATTTTGGTACATTGTTTGATGATTTAGCCTTTGGCGATAGTCAGCCAATCCCTTTTTCTTTGTTACATCAGCCAAAAGTAGAGGCGGAAATTGCTTTTGTGTTGGGACGTGATTTGTCTTATGAACGCCCGAGCTTTGCTGATGTATTGAGATCCATAGATTATGCGGTTGCTGCGATTGAAGTCGTCGGTAGTCGTATTGAGAATTGGAATATCGGTTTGGTGGATACTGTGGCGGATAATGCGTCCTTTGGGGCTTATGTATTGGGTGGTACGCCTTATTCAATGCGTGGTTTGGATTTACGTTTGGCAGGGATGGCGATGTTCCGTGCTGGTGAACCTGTTTCTACTGGGGCAGGCGCTGCTTGTTTAGGTCATCCACTCAATGCCGTAGTATGGCTTGCTCGCACCATGGCGGAATTAGGCACACCATTACGTGCTGGCGATGTGGTACTTTCAGGCGCATTAGGTCCAATGGCCGCCGTGAAACCCGGTGAACGTTTTGAAGCCTATATTGAGGGCTTAGGTTCAGTACGTGCGGTGTTTGAAAACGATAATGCAGGGGAGAAATAAGCTATGAGTCATTTAGAAAATTTTGCACAGATTGTGGATCAAGCCGCATTCAACTGCCAAGAAATTGCACAGATTGATAGTGATGGCAAGCTAACTTTGGAAGAGGCTTATTATATTCAAAAACTCTCCATTGGGCGGCGTTTAGCTCGAGGTGAGCGTCAAGTCGGTTTCAAAATGGGTTTCACTAGCCGTGCCAAAATGGTACAAATGGGGTTATCTGATGTGATTTGGGGGCGTTTAACCGATGCCATGCAAATTGAAGAGGGATCTGAAATAGAGGCAAATCGCTTTATTCACCCTCGGGTTGAACCTGAACTGGCATTCTTGCTGAAAAAAGATTTGCCTGCAAACGTCACCAACGCTCAGGCCTTAAGTGCAGTGGAAGCGATTGCTCCAGCCTTGGAAGTGATTGATTCTCGCTATAAAGATTTTAAATTTAATTTGCCTGAAGTGATTGCGGATAACGCTTCGTCGAGTGGTTTTGTGGTCGGTAATTGGCATTCACCAAGCATCGATTTTGGCAATCTTGGGTTAGTGATGAGCATTGATGGTCGTCCACTACATGTAGGATCAACGGCGGCATTGCTCGGGCATCCAATCCGTTCTTTAGTGGCTGCCGCTCGTTTAGCTGCGGGTGCGGGTGAACCTTTAAAAGCAGGCGATATTATATTAGCTGGCGGAGCAACGCCAGCAGAATGGATTAAACCTGGTCAATATATTGAAGTGGAAATGCAACATTTGGGACGGGCAGGATTTTCGCTCTCTCAAAATCCAGCTTAAAGGAGTGCAAAAAAATGAGTGAAAAGAAAATTAAAGTCGCCATTATTGGTAGCGGCAATATTGGAACGGATTTACTGATTAAAATCTTACGTCATGGCAAACATCTTGAAGCTGCTGTATTGGTCGGGATTGATCCCAATTCAGATGGTTTAGCTCGTGCCAGCAAATTAGGCGTGTCCACTACATACAAAGGCGTGCAAGGTTTAATTGAAATGGACGAGTTCGCTGATATTGACATTGTGTTTGATGCTACCAGTGCCACAGCACATGTGAAAAATGATGCTGCCTTGCGAGCCGTTAAGCCGAATATTCGTTTAATTGACTTAACCCCAGCCGCTATTGGCCCTTATTGTGTGCCAGTGGTGAATCTTGAACAGCATGTCAATCAGCAAAATGTGAATATGGTTACCTGTGGCGGTCAAGCCACCATTCCTATGGTGGCAGCGGTATCACAAGTCACCAAAGTGCATTATGCGGAAATCGTGGCTTCTATTTCCAGTAAAAGTGCAGGACCTGGCACCCGTGCCAATATTGATGAATTTACGGAAACCACGTCTAAAGCCATTGAAGTTATTGGTGGGGCGACAAAAGGTAAGGCAATGATTGTACTCAACCCAGCCGAGCCACCAGTGATGATGCGTGATACGGTGTATACATTAAGCGATCTAGCGGATGAACAAGTCATTCGAGAATCTGTTGAACGCATGGCAACAGCGGTGCAAAGCTATGTACCAGGTTATCGTCTAAAACAACAAGTCCAATTTGAACATCTTGAAAAACCTGTTTTTATTGAGGGTTTAGGCCACGTAGCTGGATTGAAAACCTCTATTTTTATAGAAGTGGAGGGGGCAGCACATTACTTGCCAGCCTATGCCGGTAATTTGGATATTATGACCAGTGCCGCTCTTGCTACGGCGGAACGTATGGCACAGTCATTACTTAATACGGAGAAATAAGCCATGAGTACAGAAAAACTTTATATTTCCGATGTGACATTGCGTGACGGTAGCCATGCGGTACGTCATCAATACAGTATTGAGCAAGTGCAACAAATTGCCCGAGCATTAGATGAAGCTAAAGTGGATAGCATTGAAATTGCACACGGCGATGGCTTGCAAGGTTCAAGTTTTAACTATGGTTTTGGGGCGCATACCGATTTGGAATGGATTGAAGCCGCAGCGGATGTGCTAACCCATTCTCGTATTACCACTTTATTGTTACCTGGTATTGGTACGGTTCACGATCTCAAAAATGCTTATCAAGCGGGGGCGAGAGTGGTGCGTGTGGCAACCCATTGTACCGAAGCCGATGTGTCCAAACAACATCTTGAATATGCCAGAGAATTAGGTATGGATCCCGTGGGCTTTTTGATGATGAGCCACATGACCACACCCGAAAAATTAGCTCAACAAGCCAAATTAATGGAAAGCTATGGGGCAAGTTGTGTGTATGTGGTGGATTCAGGCGGTGCAATGCACATGGATGATATTCGCCAACGTGTGCGTGCATTTCGTGATGTGCTTAACCCTGAAACCCAAATCGGCATCCATACTCATAATAACATGGGATTGGGCGTTGCCAATGCCGTTGTGGCCGTGGAAGAGGGTTGCCAGCGAGTGGATGCCAGTTTAACGGGGATGGGCGCAGGAGCAGGTAATGCACCATTAGAAATCTTTATCGCCGTAGCAGAACGTATGGGTTGGAATCATGGTTGTGATCTGTATCGTTTAATGGATGCCGCCGATGATTTAGTGCGTCCGTTACAAGATCGTCCTGTACGTGTGGATCGTGAAACCTTAGCATTAGGTTATGCAGGCGTATACAGCAGTTTCTTACGTCACGCAGAACGTGCCGCCAATCAATATGGCTTAAAAACCATGGATATTCTGATTGAATTAGGCAAACGCCACATGGTCGGCGGTCAAGAAGATATGATTGTGGATGTAGCGTTGGATTTATTGAACAAGCGTTAACATTAGATAGGGAATAAGGACTGAATATTTTTAGGGTATTCAGTCCTTTTATTGCAAAAAAGTGCGGTGAAAAATACCGCACTTTTGCTATTTGTGATAAAGACAGCACATAAAAAAACACTCAAGCAATGACTTGAGTGTTAGTGTTGACCGAATACAAATTTTATTTCTTGCCAAGCAAATGTGCAGCTTCGGCGGCAATATAGCGATTCGGTGTACGGTAGTTAGTTGGGCCATAATGCGGTGTGCCATAGGTATCAAATTCTTTCGGCAACGGCGCACCATACCAAATAATCGCATTATCCAGCTGGTCTTGGCTCCAAAGTACAGGCTCCCAAGCAGGATCATCAATGATATAGCCGGGGACACCCACTAATTCAATGCGATTGCCACCCGGTTCAAACACATACACAAATTGAGCTTGACTAATGGCATGTGAGGCGATACCTGCTTCCATTTCTAAACCGTAATCGGTAATCACTTCACAGATGTCCATTAAATGTTGCGTATTACCATATAAAAAAGCCACATGATGTAATCGCCCACCCGGTCCTGCGGCATCTTGTACCAAAGCAATATCATGGGAACGGTACATACATCTTAACCATGCACCCACTTCAGTATTATCACTAAACACAATATGTTCACTAAGTTTGAAACCCAAATGCTCACGCAAAAAGCGATTATTTTCGCTAACACTATGAGAAAGAATATTGATATGATCTAGGCTGCGAACAGGAATACCACGCAACGGGCGACGTTGAATACGATTGAGTACTACACTTTTTTCTTCTTGCTCAGGACGATAATATTCCACTTCCCAATGAATTCGTAACACCGCACCATCTGGCAAGGTAAATTCATAAGCTGGTCCAATACCGCCCTCTGCATCTACCCAACCACGTCCCAAACCTGAAGATTCAATAGATTTTACTCGTCTTTCAAGCGCTTGTGGACTGGTAGTCCGCCAAGCAGTGTACCCCATTCCCGGTTGCTCACGATAGGTGACTTTCAAGGAATGTTTATAGGGATCTTGCCAACCACGTAGGTAAACGGATTCACCATTGCGACCAGTCTCGATCATACCAAGTAAGTCTTTAAAGAACCAAACCGTTTCCTCCACATTGGGTGAAAACAGTTCAAAAGCAGAAATACTGGCAATATCAAAGATAGGTTCGGCGAAAGGGGTATTTTGAGATGATGTAGTATTCATATATATCCTCCATTAGGTATTGGAAATCAGACTATTTAAATCACTGCATAACCAACTATAATTTTGATTATAAAATGAATCCAATACTTTTTTTCGTCTGTCTTGATACCCAAAATGGAAAGGGATTTATACTGATTTACAATGAATGCTGATATCGTTCTACGACTTCTAAAAATGCTCGTAATGCAGGGGAACGATCATTTTTTCGATACAGATAGTTAAGCTCAATATTTTGTAGTGATTGGCTAATTAAGGGACGATAAACCACACCTGGCAAATTTAGGTTTGCTGCAGAAGCCGTAGTAATACAAAGACCAAGACGACTTGCAACCAATGAAATTGCCGTCACAAAATCCTCTGTTTCCCAACCAACGGTTAAGTTGACTCTTTCATGTTCAAAGGCCTGTCTCACCTCTTGAGCTAGGCCATGGGTAGGAAAATTAGGATAAAGAATAATCGGTTGGTTGGCTAAATCAGAAAGTTGAATTTGAGTCTGTTGGCACAAGGGATGATCTTCATGCAATGCCACCATAAATGGCTCTTGTAATATCGTTCCCACGGCGATATCGTCCTCTTGTGGCATAAAGCGAGTAAACCCTATGCTAATCCGTCGTTCACGCAACGCTTCAATTTGTTCATGTTTGGTCATGCTATGCAAACCAATTCGTACACCAGGGCGTTGTTCATTAAAACGCGCTAATAATTGTGGAATCACATATAATACACCCGAACTGAAAATACCAATATCCAAACGCCCAATCATTCCTTTGCTAGCCAGTTGCGTTTGCTCTTTGGCACGTTGCACCAATGCAAGGATATTCGGCACCTCAGAAAATAGCACTTCACCGGCTTCAGTTAATTCTGCTCCTTTGGTGGTGCGAATAAATAAATCTGTCCCTAATTCTTCTTCCAAAGCACGAATTTGGCGAGTTAAAGGTGGTTGTGCGATATGCAAACGTTGTGCCGCTCGACCAAAATTCGCTTCTTGTGCTACGGCTAAAAAAGAGCGTAAATGTTTTAAGTTCATAAAAATGATGCCCCTTAGTCTTTGACCTGATGCTTTTTCAACGAATTATGCTGAATCGACACATTTTTTTCTTTATCTTGAAAATACTTGCCGATTTGTTCCGCAATATACACCGAACGGTGTTTTCCGCCGGTGCAGCCGATGGCAATGGTTAAATAACTGCGGTTATTTTTTTCCAACATTGGCAACCAAGTTTCAATAAAATGGCGGGTTTGATAAATAAAATTATAGACTTCGGTATGGCGTTCCAAAAATTCAATTACGGGTTGATCGAGGCCGGTCATCGGGCGTAGCGCAGGATCCCAGTGGGGATTAGGTAAGAAACGCACATCAAATACATAATCGGCGTCAAGGGGAATGCCGTATTTAAAGCCAAAGGATTCCACCACGATTTTCAGTTCTTTATTATGATTGCCACGTAAGAAATTACGTAATTTTTCGGCCAGTTCGTGGGTGGATAATTCGGTGGTATCCACAATAATATTGGCTTGTTGATATAGCGGTTCCAAATAATCCCGTTCGGCATTAATGGCCACTTCAAGGGAAATGTCTTTAATGGATGAAAGCGGATGAGGGCGGCGGGAATCACTATAACGGCGGATTAAGACATCTTGATCCGTGTCGAGAAAAATAATTTTAACCTGATGTTGGGTGGATAACAGGTTGATCATCTGCTCGAGGGATTCGGCTGAATCTGGTAAGTTGCGAATGTCCACGCTGACCGCAGCGAGCTGTTGATTTTTAGAGAGAATTTGGGCTAACTGGGGGAGGAGTTCAATGGGTAAATTATCGACACAGTAGTAACCAATATCTTCTAAAGCACGTAGGGCAACGGATTTTCCTGCCCCTGAGCGTCCGCTAACAATAATTAATTCCATAATTTATCTCAATAATGTGGTTATGTGGGTAAATCTGAATCTTCCGTTATTTTTTCATCAAACTGTTGGAAAACTTGCCAAATTTCCTCCGCACTTTGTGCTGCTCGGAGCTGTTTATGCAAGGCTTTGTCTTTTAATTTTTCGCTAAATTCCACCAACACTGGCGTATAATCGGGGCAAAATGCCTCGGGAATAAGAATGGCTAAAATCAGATCCACTTCTCGTTTATCCGCTGCGTCATAATCAATGGCGTGGCTTAATTGCAAAAATACGGCACACACTTTATCACCGCTTGGAATGCGTGAACGAGGCATGGCAATGCCATTACCAATCGCTGTGCAGCCTAATTTTTCCCGATTAAATAGGCTTTCAAAGCATTCTATTTCGCCAAAATCGTCTATGTTGACTTGTTCGGCTAAGAGGTTGGCGGCCATTTCTAGTGCGGTTTTTTTACTCGTACAAATAACGCCTTGACGAATGGTTTCGGGGGTTAAAAGTGCGGTGAATTTTGTCATATTTTTCTTCTTTATAATTTAAATTGTTCACCGAGATAAACACGTTTAACCTGTTCGTTATTCATCACTTCGCTTGGTGTACCGGTGGCGATCATGTGGCCAGCACTGACAATATAGGCTCGTTCGCAGACATCTAAGGTTTCACGCACATTGTGATCGGTAATTAACACGCCTAAGCCTCGATTACGTAAGTCAGTGATGATTTTCTTAATATCGATCACCGAAATCGGGTCAACGCCCGCAAAAGGTTCATCTAATAAAATAAATTTCGGGTTAGCGGCTAAGGCACGGGCGATTTCCACACGGCGACGTTCACCCCCTGAAAGCGATTGACCCAAGTTATCACGAATATGGCCGATATTAAATTCTTCAATGAGTTCATCGGCTCTTGCACGGCGTTGTGCGGTATTTAAATCTTTACGAATTTCTAGCACCGCCATTAAATTGTCATAGACGCTTAAACGACGAAAAATAGAGGCCTCTTGGGGCAAATAGCCGATCCCTTTTTGCGCTCGATTGTGCATAGGTAACAAGCTAATGTCTTCGCCATCAATGGTAATTTTTCCCTCATCATGGCGAACCAAGCCCACCACCATATAAAATGACGTGGTTTTGCCCGCTCCGTTAGGACCGAGCAAGCCGACAATTTCGTTAGATTTGACAGTGAAACTCACGTCCGACACAACTTTACGGCTTTTATAACTTTTTGCGAGGTTTTCCGCATTTAACACAGACATAATTGGTGACCTTATTTTTTCTTATTCTCGTTTAATTGGTTTGGAATTAACACGGTTTTCACTCGATTACCTTTTGAGCTATTGGCTTTAAGTTGTTGTTTTTTCACATCATAGGTAATACGGTCACCATTGATTTTGCTGTCTAATTGTTTAAGCTCTGCGTTGCCAGTTAGGGTTAAAAATTCAGCGCCTAAATCATAATGCACTTTATTGGCTTTGCCGTCCACCGGTTTGCCGTTGTCTAATTTCTGGTGAAAACTCACTGGGCTACCAAAGGCCTCCACGGTTTCTTTTTTGCCCGAATTTTCCGGTGGGCGAGTGATGGTGACTTTGCTGGCTTTGATTAAAATCGATCCTTGGGTAATTACCACGTTATCCGTGAATGTCACCACGCTACTTTCCATATCTAAAGACTGGTTGTCAGAGGTAATGCTAATCGGTTGATTGGTATCATCTTTTAAGGCAAACACTGACACGGAGGTCATCATCATTGCCGTTAATAAAATAAGTTTATGGTGTATTTTTTGTTTCATCATTTGATTTACTAATCTCATAGTGTGTTTTGACTTGTTCTTTCAATGTCGCTACTTGTTGTTGCAAATTGCCGGTTAATTTTAGCCCCGTAGAGGTAAAATTTAAGCCGTTAATTTTCACTTGTTTATCGGAATGAATGTCTTGTGTGGTTAAATTTACCACCGCACTTTCCGTTTCAATGCGTTGTAATTTAGACAAGGGTAACAAACTTTCGCCCAGTACATTTCCCTCTAAATACAACATATTATCCTTGCTTAAGGTGGCTTTATTGGCCTGTAATTTCCAACTTTCTTTTTGTTGTGTTTTTTCGTTTTCTATGTCGAATAAATACACAATCGGCGTTTGGAAATCCGTATGGCCGTCATTTTCGTAATATTCTACTTTATCGGAAATGGCCACATATTGTTTTGCTCCCGTAGGTGAATACACCACCGTGCTCATTTTGTCACCGGTGTATTCGGGGCTTTCTTCTTTCTTGATTAATTCAGTTAATCCGCTATCTGTCTGATTTAAGGAATAATACCACCCCAATAAACTCAGCATAATAATAGCGAGAATCGCTGTCCAACGAATATTCATGTCTGCTCTTAAAATTCATGTAAAGTTAAACTCGTCGATTATAACATAGTTTTACTAAATACAATCGCTAGTTAGCGGAATAATTGCGTTTACCGAAAATCGCCGTGCCAATTCGTACCATGGTTGAGCCACAAAGAATCGCACTTTCCATATCACTGGTCATCCCCATGGAAAGCGTGTCAATTTGTTGTGTTGGCAAGGCTTTTTTTAGTTGCTCGAATAAGGCGTGCATGGCACTTAATGCCATTTTTTGTTGCGCAATTTTATCGGTTGGTGCAGGGATGGCCATTAATCCACGTAAACGTAAGTGCGGTAAATTTTCGAGATGTTTTGCTAAAGCCAACATGTCTTTCGGTTGAATGCCAGATTTACTCTGTTCATCGCTGATATTAATTTGGATTAATACATTTAACGGTGCTTTCCCCTCAGGTCGTTGAGCATTCAAACGATCCGCAATTTTGGCACGATCCAAGGTTTGCATCCAATCAAAATGTTCTGCGACTAAACGTGTTTTATTGGATTGCAACGGCCCAATAAAATGCCATTCTAAGGCGACACCGACTGCGTTAAAATGTTGAATTTTATCCACGCCCTCTTGCACATAATTTTCACCGAATGCCCATTGACCGGCGTCAATTGCTTGCTGAATATCTTCCACGGTTTTGGTTTTTGATACCGCTAATAATTGTACAGAATGCGGTGAGCGGTTGGCTTGTTGACAGGCTTGTTCAATTTGCTGATGAATCTGATCTAAATTATTTTTAATTTGCATATAGAGAGCCTTTAATTTTCCTTAATTTTGAACCGCTATTTTAGCTGATTTCTAAAAAATAAGCACCAAAGATAATTTTTTAGTATTATTTTTTATTTTCTATTTGACAATGTTATAAAATTTCGGTATTTCTAACGTCAGTTAAAAATTTCGGAAAAAAAATAATGAAATTAAACCGCACTTTTACCATGATTATGACCACCACCATTATGACGATGAATGGGGCGGGTTAGTGCGTAATCAAATTCAACAAAACCCGCAACAACGATAAAGTGCGGGTTTTTTTATACAAGATTTTAAACATTCACAACATTAAGGAAACATTATGCGAGTACTCAAATTTGGTGGCACATCTTTAGCCAACCCAGAACGTTTTTTACAAGCCGCCGAGCTGATCGAAAAAGCCCATTTAGAAGAACAGGCGGCTGGAGTTTTATCGGCACCTGCCAAAATCACCAACCACCTTGTCGCTATTTCAGAAAAAGCCAGTCTAAATCAACCTACCGAAGATCATTTTAGTGAAGCCCTTGATATTTTCTATCATATTATTAACGGATTACATGCAAAAAATAATAAATTTGATCTGGCAGGGACGAAAGCATTAATTGACGCCGAATTTGCTCAAATTAAACAATTAGATAGCCAAATTCGTCAAGCGGGTAAAGTGGAAGATAGCGTCAAAGCGACCATTGATTGCCGTGGGGAAAAATTGTCTATTGCTATGATGAAAGCCTGGTTTGAGGCTTGCGGTTATGAGGTGACCTTAGTTGATCCGGTGCAAAAATTATTAGCCCATGGTTCTTATTTAGAAAGCAGTGTGGATATTGCGGAATCCACCAAACGAGTGGACGCCAGTTCTATTCCGGCGAAAAATGTGGTGCTGATGGCAGGTTTTACTGCAGGAAATGAAAAAGGCGAATTGGTGTTATTAGGCCGTAATGGTTCTGACTATTCTGCCGCCTGTTTAGCTGCTTGCTTGCATGCCTCAGTATGTGAAATTTGGACCGACGTAGACGGTGTGTTTACTTGTGATCCTCGTTTAGTGCCAGACGCTCGTTTGTTACCAAGTTTGTCTTATCGTGAGGCCATGGAATTGTCTTATTTCGGGGCCAAAGTGATTCACCCACGGACGATTGGACCATTAGTCGAACCTCAAATTCCATGCTTAATCAAAAATACCGGTAATCCAGACGCTCCGGGTTCAGTGATTGATGGCAATGAACGTGTTTCAGACGGCCTACAAGTGAAAGGCATTACCAATTTAGATAACGTTGCTATGTTTAATGTATCGGGTGCCGGTATGCAAGGTATGGTGGGCATGGCAGCTCGAGTATTTTCGACCATGTCAAAAGCCGGCGTATCCGTGATTTTAATTACGCAATCTTCTTCCGAATACAGTATCAGTTTCTGCGTGCCAACGAAAGCCATGGAGAAAGCCAAAGCCGCATTAAACGCCGAATTTGCTCAAGAGTTAGCCTCTAAAGCCTTAGATCCGGTGGAAGTGATCCATGATTTATCGATTATTTCCGTGGTCGGTGACGGCATGAAACAAGCCAAAGGCATTGCGGCGAATTTCTTCTCCGCCTTAGCCAGTGCGAATATCAGCATTGTGGCCATTGCACAAGGTTCTTCTGAACGTTCTATTTCTGCCGTAGTGCCGTTAAATAAAGCCATTGAGGCAGTGCGTGCGACGCACCAAGCCTTGTTTAATAATAAAAAAGTGGTGGACATGTTTCTTGTCGGCGTCGGCGGTGTCGGCGGCGAATTAATCGAACAAATCAAACGTCAAAGAGAGTATTTGGCAAAAAAGGACATTGAAATCCGAGTTTGTGCCTTAGCCAATTCCAACAAAATGCTATTGAATGAAAACGGCTTAAATTTGGATAATTGGAAAGACGATTTAGCCAATGCCACTCAACCGTCAGATTTTGATGTGTTATTGTCTTTCATTAAGTTACATCACGTGGTGAACCCAGTATTTGTGGATTGCACGTCTTCCGATTCGGTACCGGCTTTATATGCTCGAGCATTAAGCGAGGGTTTCCATGTGGTCACGCCGAATAAAAAGGCCAACACTCGAGAACTTGAATACTATAATTTACTGCGTGAAAATTCACGTGGTACACAGCGTAAATTCTTGTATGACACCAATGTGGGTGCAGGTTTGCCAGTGATTGAAAACTTACAAAATCTGCTTGCCGCAGGTGATGATGTGGTAAAATTTAACGGAATTTTATCTGGTTCATTGTCCTTTATTTTTGGTGAATTAGAAACTGGCAAAACCTTATCAGAAATCACCGCACTTGCTCGTGAAAAAGGCTTTACCGAACCTGATCCAAGAGATGATTTATCCGGGACTGATGTTGCTCGTAAGCTATTAATTTTAGCCCGTGAAATTGGTTTAAACCTTGAATTAGCCGATATTGAAGTCGATAGTGTGCTACCAAAAGGCTTTAGTGAAGGCAAAAATGTCGATGAATTTATGGCTATGTTACCGCAATTAGATGTGGAATTTGCAGAGCGAGTCGCAAAAGCCAAAGCCGAGGGTAAAGTCTTGCGTTATGTGGGGCAGATTGAAAACGGCAAATGTAAGGTGTCTATTGTTGCTGTGGACGGCGATGATCCTTTATATAAAGTGAAAAACGGTGAAAATGCGTTGGCGTTCTATACCCGCTATTATCAGCCAATTCCACTCTTATTACGTGGTTACGGAGCAGGTAATGCGGTGACTGCCGCAGGGATCTTTGCGGATATTTTAAGAACCTTAAAATCCTAAGGACAAACACAATGACGACATTACGAATTTATGCCCCAGCCTCCAGTGCCAATATCAATGTGGGCTTTGACACCCTCGGGGCGGCAATTTCACCGATTGATGGCTCATTGCTCGGTGATGTGGTGCAAATTGAAGAGATTCCGCAAGGCTTTGAGTTAGAAAGTGCGGGCTATTTTGTGCGAAAATTGCCAAAAGAGCCGCAAAAAAACATTGTGTATCAAGCCTATGTATTATTCAGCGAACGATTTAAATTGCGTGGTGGTAAAACCAAAGGCTTGCGTTTAACCTTGGAAAAAAATATGCCGATTGGCTCAGGGCTAGGATCCAGTGCTTGTTCCATTGTGGCAGCCTTGGTGGCGTTAAATAAATTCCATGATGAGCCGTTTTCCAAAATGGAATTATTAGAAATGATGGGCGAATTGGAGGGGCGAATTTCAGGCTCCATCCATTATGATAATGTTGCCCCTTGTTATCTCGGTGGCTTGCAATTAATGGTGCAAAGTCTAGGCAATATTAGCCAAAAATTGCCCTTTTTTGACAGTTGGTATTGGGTGCTGGCGTACCCCGGTATTGAAGTCTCCACTGCCGAAGCTCGAGCGATTTTGCCGAAAAGCTACACTCGCCAAGATATGATCGCCCATGGTCGTCATTTAGGCAGCTTTGTGCATGCTTGCCATACAGGGCAAGATGTATTGGCAGCTTTAATGATGAAAGATGTTATTGCTGAGCCTTATCGTGCCGCCTTACTGCCAAATTTCGCCGAAGTGAAACAAGCCAGCCGAGATTTAGGGGCGTTAGTCAGTGGTATTTCAGGATCAGGACCGACCATGTTTAGCATTACCCCTGATCTTGCGACTGCCACCAAAGTGGCAAATTACCTTGAACATCATTATCTACAAAATAACGAGGGTTTTGTGCATATTTGCAAAGTGGATAATGCTGGGGCAAGGGAATTGGCGTAGAATAATGCAATCGTCCCCTCTCCCTCTGGGAGAGGGCTAGGGTGAGGGAGAAAACCCTCACCTCCCGAAAATTTCGGTGAAATTTTCTCCGTCCTCTCCCAAAGGGAGAGGCTGTCATTTTAAATAAAATCGGAACAACAAATGAATTTATACAACATCAAACACCCAGAACAACAAGTCAATTTTGCCCAAGCCGTCCGTCAAGGTTTAGGTAAAGATCAGGGCTTATTTTTTCCAGCAACCATTCCGCAATTAAGCAATATTGACGAATTATTGGCATTGTCTTTAGTGGAACGTAGCCAAAAAATTTTAGCCGCATTAATCGGTGATGAAATCCCTGCGGACAAACTCAATGCAATGGTGAAAAATGCCTTTACGTTCCCCGCTCCCGTGGTGAAAGTGGCGGACAATATTTATGCTTTAGAATTATTCCACGGTCCCACATTGGCATTCAAAGACTTTGGTGGTCGCTTTATGGCACAAGCCCTTGCCACCGTGCGTGGTGATGGCAAAATTACCATTTTAACCGCTACATCAGGCGACACGGGGGCCGCCGTAGCACATGCTTTTTATGGTCTTGAAAACATTGAAGTGGTGATTCTTTATCCAAAAGGCAAGATCAGCCCGTTACAAGAAAAACTGTTCTGCACACTCGGTGGCAATATTCGCACTGTTGCGATTAATGCCGATTTCGATGCTTGCCAATCCCTTGTTAAACAAGCCTTTGATGATGAAGAACTCCGTCAAGCTATCGGCTTAAATTCGGCTAACTCGATTAATATCAGTCGATTACTGGCTCAAGTGTGCTACTATTTTGAAGCTGCAGCCCAGTTGAACACCGAACAACGCCAAAATTTAGTGGTGTCCGTGCCAAGTGGTAACTTCGGTAATTTAACCGCAGGCTTAATCGCTAAAACCTTAGGCTTGCCAATCAAACGCTTTATTGCCTCCACCAACGCCAACGACACGGTGCCACGTTACTTACAAACAGGCGAATGGCAACCCAATGCAACCGTGGCTACGCTATCTAATGCCATGGACGTAAGCCGACCAAACAACTGGCCTCGGGTAGAAGAATTATTTAAACGCAATGGCTGGAATTTAAGCGAATTAGGTTCAGGGGCATTAAATGACGCTCAAACGGAAACGGCACTGAAAGCTCAATACGCCCAAGGTTATTTATGCGAACCACATGGTGCGATCGCTTACCAAGTGTTAAAAGATCAGTTGCAAGAGGGAGAAACGGGCTTATTCCTTTGCACCGCTCACCCAGCCAAATTTAAAGAAAGCGTAGAGCGAATTTTAGGTATCGAATTGCCATTGCCCGATGCCTTAGACAAACACAACAAATTGCCGTTATTGTCTGATGAAATGGACAATGATTTTGCTACTTTAAGAGCGTATTTGTTGAAATAATCAGATGGAGTGCGGTGAAAAAAGCGAAAATTTTTAACCGCACTTTTATTTTATAAAGGAAAAATGATGATAAAAGTTTACGGTATCAAAAACTGCGACACGGTAAAAAAAGCCTTAAAATGGCTGACCGATAATCATATTGAACATCAACTACACGACTATCGTGTGGACGGTTTAGCACCTGATTTTTTAGTTAAAGCAGAAAGCCAATTCGGTTGGCAAAATCTAGTCAATAAACGTAGCACCACGTGGCGAAATTTAGCTGAAGACGTGAAAAAAAATCTGGATAAAACCACCGCACTGCAGGTGCTCACTGAGCAACCTACACTGATTAAACGCCCGATTATTTTGCAAGATGGTGTGGCGTTAATTGGGTTTGATCAAACGGAATATCAACACGCGTTTAATCTGTAAAGATCACAGGGGATAATAGGTGGTTTTCCCCTGAATAAAATTCATTTTTGTGATCTGTATTCCAAAAATGACAAAGGAATATAGCTATTTAACATTCTCTTTTGTATTCTCTCACTTATTTGACATTCTTATTTTTTGTACATACAATTATTAAAGGATTCGTGAGCGTTTAGATGTTAATTAGCTATGATGAAAATAAACGAATTATCAATATTGCTAAACACGGTATTGATTTTATTGGCTGTGAAGTGATTTTTGATAATCCTATGTTAACCACTGAAGATAAAAGACTTTTTTATGGTGAACAACGCTTACAAAGCTATGGGATATTACATCATCAAGTTGTGTTTATGGTTTGGGTGGACAGAGAATTTCCCCATATTATTTCAATTAGAAAGGCGGATAAATATGAAACGAGAAAATTCATTGACATCATTTATGGATAAAAATGTACTGCTTGCCAACGCTCCTGATAAGGTAGTAAAAGATGACTCTGAGCAACAGTTTGATTGGGACAATGCGATGATGAGTTCAGATTTAAATGAGTTAAGAAAGAAAATAGGTCGCCCCTATTCGGTAAATCCTAAAAAACCTGTAACAATTCGCCTTGATGATAAGATATTAGAGTATTTTAAATCCACTGGAAAAGGCTGGCAAACTCGAATGAATAGTGCATTGCTTGAATGGATTGCAAGTCATTAATGCTACATCACTTGCCCATAACATTAGATGTTAACGTATTGAAAATAAAATGAAAAATAATATTCTCTCTCTCGCTCAAAATCTTATTCGCCGTCCCTCTATCAGTCCTGATGATCAAGATTGCCAACAGGTGATTGCTGACCGCCTTGAAAAATTAGGCTTTAGCATTGAATGGTTTCCCTTTAATGACACCTTAAATCTGTGGGCAAAACACGGCTCAACCGCTCCGATTGTTGCGTTTGCAGGGCATACCGATGTAGTACCGGCGGGGGATGAAAGCCAATGGACGTACCCACCTTTTTCTGCAGACATTGTGGGTGATATGCTGTATGGCCGTGGGGCAGCGGATATGAAAGGATCGCTGGCTGCAATGGTGGTGGTGGCAGAAGAATTTGTCAAAGCTAACCCAAATCATCAAGGCACCATTGCTTTGTTAATTACCTCTGATGAAGAGGCTGCCGCCAAAGACGGCACCGTTCGTGTGGTGGAAACCTTAATGGCTCGTGGTGAAAATATTGATTATTGCCTTGTGGGCGAGCCGTCTAGCTCAAAAACGCTCGGTGATATTGTGAAAAACGGCAGACGGGGATCGATCACGGGCAATCTCTATATTCAAGGCATTCAAGGACACGTTGCCTATCCTCATTTAGCCGAAAACCCTGTGCATAAAGCCGTTCCTTTTTTACAGGAACTCACCACTTACCAATGGGATAATGGTAATGAATTTTTTCCACCCACCAGTTTGCAAATCGCCAATATTCAAGCTGGCACAGGCAGTAATAATGTGATCCCTGGGGAGCTTTTTGTGCAATTCAATTTACGCTATTGCACCGAAGTCACCGATGACTTCATAAAAAATAAAGTGGCTGAAATGTTGCAAAAATACGGCTTAAAACACCGAATTGAGTGGAATCTGTCGGGAAAACCGTTTTTAACTAAACCGGATAAATTAGTCAACGCCGTGGTCAATGCCCTTGAAAAAATCGTGAAAATTTCACCGCAGTTAGACACAGGCGGCGGTACGTCCGATGCTCGTTTTATCGCCTTAATGGGCGGTGAAGTGGTGGAGCTTGGACCGCTTAATGCCACGATTCATAAAGTGGATGAATGTGTGAGTGTCAGTGATTTGGTGACATTAGGCGAAGTGTATCGGGAAATGTTGAGGAATTTACTTAACTAAAATAGTGAAAATAAATATAGTGGTTTAAAATCCAGTTGTGCTATAATTCACTCGCTAGCATGGGGCTAGAAACAGCAAACCCCACGCTGACGAGTGGGGCTTACAAAAAGGAACTGGATTATGCTAGTTAAAATACTAATCCTCGTTATCTTATTAGTTATAGCACTACCTGCTTACTAATGATTTAACGTAAAGTCCTAGCAGTAGCAGCAACTACTGCTAGGCAGTTCCTAAATAATAGCGTTATGTTTACTAAAAATCAAGACAAAAATATGAAATTAACTATCGATCAATTAACCGGTAAATCTCGCACGCATTTAGTGCCATTGCCTTGTCCACACTCGTCAAATCATTTTTTGCAACCGCAGGCGGTGAAAGCCTTTCAAGGGTTACAACAAAGTGCGGTGCAAAATGGCTTTAATTTACAGCCAGCCAGTAGTTTTCGGGATTTTCAACGCCAGCAGTTAATTTGGAATGGTAAATTTAACGGCGAGCGGAAAGTCCATGACGATCAAGGTAACCCACTTGATTTAAGCCCATTAGGTGACTGGCAAAAAGCACAAGCGATCTTGCGTTGGTCAGCTATGCCGGGGGCAAGTCGTCATCATTGGGGGACAGAAATTGATTTTTTTGATCCTGATTTATTGCCAGTAGGGCAGAATTTGCAACTTGAACCTTGGGAATATCAACAGGGTGGCTATTTCTTTGAGTTGAGCCAATTTCTGCAAGAAAAATTACCGCACTTTGATTTTAGTTTACCTTTTATGCAACCCGAACAATATCAAGAAGTCGGGCGTGAACCTTGGCATATTAGCTATTTGCCTTTGGCAGCAGTGGCACAACAGCAATTTACCCCAGAAATCTTATTAGCCGGTTGGGAAAAAGAGAATATTGCTGGAAAATTTGTGTTAATCAACAAGATAAATGAGATTTTTGACCGCTTTTTGCGTTAAAATAGGCAGTCGTCTTGTAAACGAATCTGTCAAATAAGGAAACATAATATGTCAGAAGAAAAAAACTTTCCTTCCAGCAAAAAAAGAAACCGTAAAAAAGCACTCTCTATTTTTATCGTTATTTTATTGTTAATTGCCTTAGCCACAGGGCTTTATTGGTTCTTTTTTGTCAAAGGCTATGAAACGACCGATGATGCTTATGTGAGTGGAAACCAAGTGATGATTTCATCACAAGTCAGCGGTAATGTTCAGCAAATCAATGTGGATAACATGGATTTTGTGCGAGCCGGTGAGCCGTTATTATCTTTAGATAACAGTGATTTACAGCTTGCTTTTGAACAAGCACAAAGTCATTTAGCCAGTGAGGTGCGTCAGATTTCACAATTAAATTATAGTATAAAACAACTTTCTGCCACGGTACAAAGTAAGACCGTTAGTCTTGAACAAGCACGTGGAAATTTACAACGCCGTGAACAGCTAAATAGAACCCAATCTATTGATAAAGAAAGTTATTTACATGCGAAAGAGGCGGTTGAATTAGCCAAAGTAGATTTACTCGCTACGCAAAATCAGTTGGCTGCAAATCAGGCCTTATTGCTTGATGTACCCTTAGAACAGCAACCTGCGGTATTGAGTGCCGTCAGCCAATTAAAACAGGCGTGGTTAAATTTACAACGTAGTCAAATCGTCAGTCCGATTGATGGCTATGTGGCACGCCGTTCGGTGCAAGTGGGGCAAAAAGTGGCGGTTGGATCGGCATTATTAGCGGTGATTCCAGTGGATCAAATGTGGATTGATGCGAACTTCAAAGAAACCCAGTTAAGACATATGCGACTTGGTCAACCGGTGAAAATCAAAGTAGATTTATACGGTGATAACGTTGAATTTAATGGCAAAATATCAGGGGTTGATATGGGAACAGGCAGTGCGTTTTCCTTGTTGCCCGCACAAAATGCCACAGGCAATTGGATTAAGGTGGTGCAACGTGTGCCAGTTCGCATTGCGTTAGATCCTGAACAGTTGCAAAAATATCCGCTCCGTATCGGTTTATCTTCTCAAGTGGAAGTGAATGTTCAGCAAACTGATGGTGAAGTATTACGAACCGCTCGTGATCAAAATCAACAGCAAACCCGCTATTCCACATCAAGTTTAGTTTATGATCAAACTGCGGTGGAAAATTTAGTGAATTCGATTATTTCACAAAATACCTATTAAGGCGGTTGGCGATGCAAAAACCAGTTCATGGGGCCGCACTTGCGATCATGACCATTGCTTTGGCATTGGCGACCTTTATGCAAGTGCTAGATTCCACTATTGCCAACGTGGCGATCCCCACCATTGCCGGTGATCTTGGGGCATCAAGCAGTCAAGGGACTTGGGTTATCACCTCCTTTGGGGTGGCGAATGCGATTGCCATTCCGATTACCGGCTGGCTAGCTAAACGCTTTGGCGAAGTGCGGTTATTTTTATGGGCGGTTTTTGGCTTTGTGGTAGCCTCTTGGTTGTGTGGTATCTCGCATAGTCTTGGCATGTTGATCCTATGTCGAATTCTGCAAGGCTTGGCGGCAGGCCCGATTGTTCCCCTTTCTCAAAGTTTATTGCTCAATAACTATCCCCCAGAAAAACGTGGCATGGCATTGGCGTTTTGGTCCATGACCGTGGTGGTGGCACCGATTTTTGGTCCGATTTTAGGTGGTTGGATTAGTGATAATTTACATTGGGGTTGGATTTTCTTTATTAACGTGCCAATCGGTTTAGCGGTGATGTTTATGACGTGGAAAACCCTTGGTGATCGTGAAACTCCAACTCAACATAGTCCCGTTGATCTGATTGGTTTAAGTCTATTAGTGCTTGGGGTAGGGTGCTTGCAACTTATGCTCGACCAAGGGCGTGAAGAAGATTGGTTTAACTCCACTGAAATTGTGGTGTTAACAATTATTTCTGTCATTGCCTTAATTGCCTTAATCATTTGGTCCTTAACTGATGATAACCCGATTATTGATATTTCCTTGTTCCAACGGCGAAATTTTGTGATTGGTTGCTTGTGTTCCAGTTTGGCGTTCTTGGTGTATCTCGGCTCTGTGGTGCTGATTCCATTGCTATTGCAACAAGTGTATGGCTATACCGCCACGTGGGCGGGATTAGCTGCAGCACCCGTGGGCTTGTTACCAATTTTCCTGTCGCCGATTATCGGGCGTTTCGGGCATAAAATAGATATGCGAATTTTAGTGACGTTCAGCTTTATTATGTATGCGGTAACATTCTACTGGCGAGCTGTCACCTTTGAAACCGCCACGACCTTTTGGGATTTCGCCTTACCACAATTTGTACAAGGTTTTGCAGTGGCTTGTTTCTTTATGCCACTCACCACCATTACATTATCCGGCTTGCCACCACAAAAAATGGCCTCTGCCTCGAGTTTGTTTAACTTTTTACGCACCTTGGCCGGCTCCGTCGGCACCTCATTAACCACCTTTTTATGGTATCGCCGAGAAGCCGTACACCATACTCGGTTAACGGAAATGATTACGCCTTATGACTATAATTCACAGCTATATTATCAAACCCTCGGTCAATCGGGTTTAAATGATACGCAAATTTCTAGCCTGTTGGCGCAAAACATTAGCGGACAAGGTTTTATTATTGGCGCCAATGAGATTTTTTGGTTATCGTCGATTTTGTTTTTGAGTTTGGTGATGGTGGTATGGTTTGCCAGACCACCCTTTGGCGGAAAGCATTAAATAACAAAAAAAGCACAACTTGCGTTGTGCTTTTGCTTATGACGTTAACTCAAACTAAAATTGGTAACGATATACCGCTTGGGCGGCGATATCTTTGTCTAAACGGCTACCGTGGGTAGTGCTGATTTCTGCACCAAGACGGTGGTTGCCTGATTTGAGGTTTAGACCGAGTGCTGTTTCCACGCGAGTGCGGGCAGAGGCAACATTGAACACAACATCATTGACATAAACTTCATCGTTGCTGTTTGTGCTGGTTAACCCATTCACTTCCACATAAGGTTGCAAGCTCGTGACTTGGCTGATCGCGATATCTTTGGCGACACGCACACCTGCACGGGCGGTGAAAGCTGAAATATCAGGCTGATCTTGATTGGATTGGGTTTTGCTCCAAATCAATTGTGCATTTGGTGTGACGGTCCAATCGTCAAATTTAAAGGCTTTGCCGAGTTCGGTTGACAAGGTATAACCGTTAACGTGGTGATCATCTAAGTAGTCAGATTTGACGTTGATACGTTCAAATTTCACAATGTTATCAGAATACCAACCGTTGTCGCTTTGGTAAGTGCCATATAAGCCGATATTGTTACTGCGCAAGCTGGCGGAACCGTATTGTCCGTTATAATCAATGCTAGAGTAGGCGGTACCGATAAATGCCCCTAAACGTACATCTTCGTTGACAGCAAAATCTGCCCCAAGTTGTACGCCACTGTAATCTTGGTCAAAGCCATTGGTACGGCTACGTTCGGACACGGCGGTGTTACTAAAGTTAAAGCGCGAATAATTGTATTTCACCCAAACATTATCGCTTTTGCCCGCTTTCAATTCGCCTAAACGGTGGTGAATATCTTGCAAACTTTGCTCTAAGTGAAGCAATTCTGCTTGGCGAATAGACACTAAGGCATTGCTGTAACCGCTGAGTTCCCATAAACTATTTGGATTTGAAACATAGCCCGTTCCTGTATCTGGTGTAGGATTTGGTGCTGGATTTGAAACATCACCTGTTCCTGTATCTGGTGTAGGTGCTGGATCCGTAATAGGAGCAGGTACAAGTTCACCGTTATTGGTTAAAACCCAGTTATAACCGTCAGTATGTAGACGATAACGATAAGCGCCAGAATCCACATAGTCGTTGCCCGCTAAGCTAAAGTTAGCCGCAGTACTATTGGCATTGCCTTCTACCACAGTGACTTTCCCTTCCTTAGCAGGGGCTTCCTCGCCTGTATTTTGAATCACTAACTTGTAATCGCCCGAGGCGGTATCTTTTAATACAATCACATCAGAAAATTCTTGTGCAAAATCAGTATTTAAAACAAAGGTACCGTTGCCACTGAGATCGCCATAAACAACAAGTTGTCCAAAGCCATTCCAATATGCGTCGTTTGGCTCATATTCTTCTTGTTTGAAACCAATGGTTGCATTGTCCATGGCGAGCGTTTTGAATACAGAGTAACGATAAGAACTTGGTTGATACCATTCACTGTCTGAAATCGTCAGATTGTAGTCACTGCCTTTGTTCTGGTTATCGTTGGTGATTAACCCATATAAAACACTACCATTGCTGATATTAATATCCACATTACCATTACCATAGTCTCCGCCCGATTGATAGATTACATTGGATTCAATGCCCCTATTACTCGTAATAGTACTGCCGTCGATATTAATCTTATCGTGATTAGTTGGTAAGTGAGTTGAACGGATATAGAGCCCCCCATTGATGGAGCTATCTTTAATGTTGAGGGTGGTGGTGTTACTAAATCCATCGTTTCTATTGGATTGGGAAGAGAAAAATTTAATTCCATTTGCTAAGGGAACATTGTGACTATCAAGAGTACTCCCCTGTACAGTAAGCGAAACATCTTCTCCGCCCCCAGAAAACACTACTACGGCATCTGGAGTGTTCCATGGTTGTTCGTATTCAGGTAACGTAATCGTAGAATTGTTAATCTCCCCGCTATGGCTATCATATTGTGATAAATTAACACCAATTGCCTCGTTCCGTGTTTCTCCATCCACAATAAAACTGTCTGCGGCATACGCGGTATGGACAACAAAAAATAAAGATAAAAAAACGGGACTTAATTTAAAGACGGCATTATTCTTGATTGATTGATTGATTGATTGATTGATTGATTGATTGATTGTGTCATACATAGGTTACCTTCGGTGATAAAAAATGAAAATATTTTGCCAATTGTATGCTTTATCAGCAGTTGACGCAATCTAATTCTATCTGGAACTGGTCAGATCAATTGGTGAGAACAGGTGATCTGCCCGCAACGGTTGGATTTATAACCGACGAAGAAAGGGCAGATGTTTAGGACTAAATGCAGCCAAATATTCAAACCGCAAGTTTTTACTTCGACAATCGAGAAAAGGCTAACGTTCCACAATCACCCCAACGGAACGCGCTTGAGCCACCGCTTTCGGTTTATGCAATTCAATACGCAGGGATTGAATACCATATTGTTGTTGCAATAAATCCGCCACTTTGTGTGCGACGGTTTCCACTAACTTAAACGGCTGACTTTCGACAAAATCAATGATTTTCTGCGAAATTTCCGCATAATCTAAGCAATATTGCAGATCTTCGGTTTCTACAGCTTGGCGAAAATCCCATGCCATTTCAATATTAAAAATCAGTTTTTGCTTAATGGTCTGTTCCCAATCATAGGCGCCAATACGGGCAAAGGCCGTTAGTTCATGAATAAATACTTTATCTGTCATCTTATTCCTTCAATTTTTCCACCGCAGTTTGGATATTTTCCGCTTGAGTAATGGCGGAGATCACGGCCACACCATCTGCGCCCGCTTGTTTTAATGTGTGAGCATTATACTGATTTATGCCACCAATCACCACAAAAGGCTTGCTTAAAGCGTAATCCTTTAATTTTTCTACAAATTCTACACCTAACACAGCGGAATGATCGGCTTTTGAGCCAGTAGGGAAAATCGGGCCCACACCAATATAATCAATCTCCCCTTGTTGTTGAGCTGCTAAAACCTGATCTAAGTTATTGGTGGATAAGCCAACGATCAGTTTGTGTTGCGTTTTTTCTAACACTTGCTGAATGGCCATATCCGATTGCCCGACGTGTACGCCATCTGCTCCTATTTCCATGGCTAATGCGACATTATCATTAACGATAAATGGCACTTGATATTGGCGACATAACGCTAAGCATTGTCTGGCGAGCTGTTTTTGTTGTTCTGGCAGATGTGTTAACGAATGTTTACCTTTATCCCGAAATTGAAAGCAAGTAATGCCCGCTTGCAAGGCTTGTTTTAATATCTCCAGTAGATTTTGAGCGGGATCACCCGACAAGTGTAGGCAATCTTGCGTACCCGCAATAAAATACACCGACAACATTTGTTGAATTTGTTGCTTATTGTTCATCTTGATACGCCCAATGGTTAGTCGGTCCGTGTCCATGACCGAGATTTAACGGGTGACTAATCGCCGCCGTGATATAGGCTTTGGCAGTGCGAATGGCTTGTTCAACGCTGTTGCCTTTGGCGAGTTCAGCGGTAATACAAGCGGAGAACGTACAACCGGTGCCGTGGGTTTGGGCGGTGGGGAAACGTTCGGCTTGTAGGTGGAATTGTTCGGTCGGGGTGAAAACCCAGTCCAAACAGACCGCACTTTGTGAATTGCCGCTGTGTCCGCCTTTAATCACCACGGTTTCCACGCCCCATTGTTGTAATAAGCGAGCCGCTTTTTCTGCACTGGCATTGTCCACAACTTTAATTCCTGTTAAGGCCTCTGCCTCAGGCAAATTCGGCGTAATCACTTTCGCTTTAGGCAAAATAGACTGTTTCAAGGCGGTAACCGCATTTTGTTGTAATAAAGAGGCACCGCCCTTGGCGATCATCACCGGATCTAACACAATTTGCGGAAAACGATATTGCTCCAAATTTTCTGCCACACATTGAATAATGTCCGCATTGCCAAGCATACCAATTTTTACCGCATGAATATCAAAATCTTCCGCTACGGCTTTGATTTGCGCAGAAATGGTGGCGAGGGGAATCGGGGCAATATCAAAGACACCCAAAGTATTTTGGGCGGTCACCGCCGTAATCGCCACTGTGCCAAACACCCCCCGCATTTGAAAGGTTTTTAAATCCGCTTGAATACCTGCTCCGCCACCGCTATCGGATCCTGCAATGGTTAAGGCTTGTGCTACGTTAGACATGGTTAATCCTCGCTAATTGGTTAATTTTTTCAGGGGTTAAATCGGCTAATTGGTTGATAAATTGTACGGCAAAATCGCCTAATTGATTGTGTAATCCTTGGGCGGCGAGTTCGCCAGCTACGGCATAGGCGGTGCAAGCCTCAACGCAAGCGTTAAATTCATCGTCTTTTTCCGCCACGCTGAGAAATGCCCCAACCACGGCACCGAGTAGGCAACCTGACCCCGTGACTTTAGGAAATAGCGGCGTGCCGTTGGCAATTTTTGCAACCCGTTTGCCGTCGCTGATATAGTCAATTTCACCGCTGATTGCGACACAACATTGGTATTTTTGAGCGGCGACTCGGGCAATGTCGGCAATATCGCCTTGCCCTTTGCCAGCGTCCACGCCTTTCGCTTGCCAAGCCACATCTGCCAAAAACGCCACTTCGCCCACGTTACCACGAATCGCAGAAATCTTAACCTGATCTAAAATTTTCCGCACCGTGGCACGACGATAGGCCGTTGCGCCTGCACCGACGGGATCTAACACCACAGGTACGCCGTGTTGATTGGCGGCTTGCCCCGCAATAATCATGGCGTTTACATCAAAATCATGAATGGTGCCAATATTGAGCAAAAGTGCGTTGGAAAATTGTTGAATTTCTGCCGCCTCCTCCGACATGGTCGACATAAAAGGGGAGGCACCGAGCGCCAGTAATCCATTGGCAGAAAAGTTGGTGACCACAATATTGGTCATACAATGTACCAGTGGATTATGTTCTCGAACAAGATTTAAATAGTTGAATTGCATAGGATTTCCTTTACCTATCCGTGAAAAGAAAAGATGCAGCATAATGGGGCGGATAAAATGAAGATAGTTCCCTACGCCAGTATTAGCTGTATCAGGTTTTACGGGTATTTTCTCAGCCGCTATGTCGTTATAGCAGCACCCCGACTATGAGTTTAGTTTAGAATGGTTTTGAGTTTAAAACAAGCAGAAATTGACTATTTTCTGGTTAACACCAAAAACCGAAGATCATAGGCATTCTGTTCATCTTTTTCCCGAAATTGTTCCACTTCAATATGCCACTCGTCCCAGTTAATCGCAGGGAAAAAGGTATCACCATCCAGTTCGGTTTGAATTTGCGTTAGATAAAGTTTGTCTGCTTGGGGAAAATATTGCTGAAATAATTGTCCGCCACCGATCAACATCAGCTCTTGGTCAGGGTTTAAATCTCGGGCAAATCGCACCGCACTTTCTAGGCTGTTTTGCCAAATAACGCCCTCCGCCTCAAATGGCTGACGTGAAAGCACGATATTGGTGCGTTTCGGCAAGGGACGGCCGATACTTTCAAAGGTTTTCCGCCCCATAATGATCGTTTTGCCTTGGGTATTTTGGCGAAACCACGCCAAATCCGCAGGCAAGTGCCACGGCATTTGGTTATCTTTGCCAATCACCCCATTTAGGGTGGTGGCGACAATAAAACTTAATCCCATAGACTTATTCGCTATCAAACCAACCACGGATAAATTGAATGGAGAAGAACAAAGTAATCAAGCCTAAGAAATAGAAAATATAGCTTAAAATCGGCATACTTGGACTCGTGTCTGTTGCTTCTTTCATGGAAACCATATTGCGGTATTCATCAAAAATCACTAAACGCCAGCCATAGTATTTCACTTCCACCATTTGTTTATTGCCTGCAAAGTTAGAGGCTTTGGCTTGTAAATCCGCTGATCCAAATTTGAAATAGAACGGAAAACCCCAACGGGTATCTTCATTGCGGTATACCATGGGTTTTTCTTCGCCCGCTTTTTGGGTATAAATATAATACACATCACGAGTTGGACCGTCTGCTGGATTGGCTTTGGTAATCGGGCCGTCTTTATCCACTCGTTTGACTTCTACACCTGTAATATAGGTCGTGTCGTAATGGGGGAAAATAAAATGGATACCCGAAAATAATACCACGTGGAATAAAATCACCACCAAAAAGAGAAAATATTTGATTGTTTTACGCATAATAAAAGTTCCTATTAAAAGTCCCCCTTTGGGAGAGGGGAAAGTTTTTACATATCTATGATTAAATTCTAATCAATGTCCCAATTTCTTGATTTCATCAACAGGCAAACCAACCGCTTTAGAAATAATCTCTAAATCCAAGCCTAGAGAAAGCATATTTTTAGCACTCTTCCGTAACCCGTTTAATTCGCCTTGTTGTATTCCTTGCAAAATCCCTTGCTCGGTGGCATATTCTAATGCAGAAAATTCATCCCATTTACGTTTTAAGCTCACGTCATACATTTCTTTTTCTCCCTTGCTTAAATTGGTGTATTCGGCGATTTTAAACAGTTTTTGAAAAACGGGCTTTTTTAAGAAAGCAGGCAATTTTTTTAAGTTTGCCATGTTTTTCAATACGTATAACCATTTGTCCAAATCGCTTTCCAACGCATATTCAGCTTTGTGAAAATTCAGTAATTCAATATAGATGAACCCAAGTTTATCATAAAAAATTTCGCCTGTCTTTTTGTTGAACAGGCAAATATCGTGCAAATATTCATCAGTATCGGAAAAATGAAAACCGTCCATCAGGGCGATCACATAAACTTCCGTAATCGCATAATTCCAACCACTGATTCCCCCTTGCGGGGCTTGGTCGCTGATCAGTTTGCTACCGTAGTAAATAGTGCGTTCTTTAAAATACGTTTGCTTGCTCCGTTGCACTTCAATAATAAATTGCGAATCATCATCCGTAGTGCAAGTGAGATCAAAGATAACGTTGCCTTGCTCTGCGGTGTCGCCTACGTGTTCATTTTTGTTGTAAACCAAATCTTTGATGATTTTCTTACCTTGAAATAATTCATTGAGGAAATCCATCAGGAGATCTTTGTTGACTTCAGTGCCAAAAATACGTTTAAAACCGTAGTCGGTGGTGAGATCGATATAGCGTGAGGGTTGTTTCATTGGTTGCTCCATGTGTTGAGTGAATGGGAGCATTATCAAGTGCGGTGGAAAATAGGCAAGATTTTCAATTCAATTCTGGAATCGAGATCACAAAAATAAAAATTTTTTGGTGCTTTTTTAGGGGGAATTTCATGAGTTTTAACCCTCTCCGCCCGAAAATCCTGACGGATTTTCTCCGTCCTCTCCCAAGGGGAGAGGCTGTTATTGTACCTGAATTTTAAACAAACGCTCAAAGTTTTTGGTGGTTTGTTCGGCAAATTGTTCTGGCGTTAACCCTTTTAAGGTGGCCACATAATCGCACACTTCACGAGTATAAGCGGGTTGATTTTGTTTACCACGATAAGGCACAGGCGCTAAATAAGGGCTGTCCGTCTCCACTAACAAGCGATCCAACGGCACATAGCGGATCACCTCCCGAATGTCCTCGGCATTTTTAAAGGTCACAATGCCAGAACAAGAAATATAAAATCCCAAATCTAACGCTTGTTTGGCAAAATCCATGGTTTCCGTAAAACAATGAATGACGCCACCGCACTTTTCCGCCTGATTGTCTTGCAACAGCCGAATGGTGTCATCACCAGCTGCTCGAGTATGAATAATCACCGGCTTATCTAATTGATTGGCCACTTGAATTTGGCTGGCGAAAATGGCCTGTTGCAAGGCTTTATTATCCGCACTGTAATAATAATCCAAGCCGATTTCGCCAATGGCCACCACTTTTTGATGTTGGGCCAACTGAATTAAACGCTCCACATCATAGGGTTCGTCCTCTAAATCCAAGGGATGGACGCCACAAGCAAAGGACACGTCATCACGGTGCGCCAAACTGTCCCGCTGTTTTTCAAAACGGCTTAATGTGACGCCAATGGTGAGCAAATGTTGTACGTCACGGGCTTTTGCCTTGTTAATCACATCATTCACATCTTGATGTATATTTTCATAATCCAGTGCGTCTAAATGGCAATGACTGTCTACAATAAACATATTTCCTCTTATTGTTCAAATACTTCTGTAATCAGTTTAGTTAAACCGTCTAATAAAATAATTTCTTGATTGACCGCATTAATTTGAATTAAATCCAACCGCATATTCTGTACAATTTGATTGGTTTGCAACAACCCCAACATGGTCTGTTTTTGGTTAAATTGTTGCACGCCTCGGGCTAAATCCTGACAAATCCAATTTTCTTGAACGCCTAATTTATCTTTTAAAGCATCTGTTAGAAATGCCAATAACCAATCAATTTGATGAAAAATCAATTCCTTTTCAAATAGCGGCAATAATTCCAATGGCGAACGACGCACATAAAATACCCAAAATTGGCGTAAAAATTCTCGCCGTTTTTCCATTAAGCCTTGTTGTAAGAACGTCAATGCCGACAACGGCCGTTGATAGCAAATACGAAGTGCGGTGGAAATTTCTTCTATTTTTTCATTCGTTTGCGTTTGTAACCATTGTTCCGCCAACGCCGTCTCTGGCACGTTGACTAACCACATTTGACAACGGCTGTAAATGGTCGCCATTAAAGGTGACGCCAAATCCGCTTGCAATAAAAAATAGCTATTGGGTCGAGGTTCTTCCAACGTTTTCAAAATGGCATTGGCTGCCGCCTCGGTCAACCGCTCCGCTCCCTGTACCCAGACAATTTTATTACCGCCTTGTTGAGCATGTTGATTAACAATCTCGTTAATTTCGCGCACCTGATCCACACTAATATCTTTGTTCTCTATAGGCGCTAGCAAATGCACATCAGGGTGATTCCCCGCTTGGCTTAACTGGCAAGCATGGCAATGTCCACAAGGCTTTTCCGATTCGGTACAAATCAAAAACTTCGCCACCGCATCAATTAATTGCTCCACACCCACGCCCATTTCTGCCTTAAACAGCAAAGCATGATGGCCCCGCCCTTGTGAAAACGTCTGGGTGATTTGTTGGTAAGTGGGGGTGAGCCAAGGGTAGAGTGTTGTCATTTTTTCTGTATTAATGCCCGTTACTATATGAAAAGAAACTATACCTGATCTGTTCGGAGATAGCAAAAAATATAAAAAAGTGTTTCTGCTCGCATTGACGTACGAGGTTAAGCAAATGACGCCACGCTGAGGCTTATATTAAGATATGTAGGCCCGTGACAATACATAGTTATGTGTGTTAGTGAAAAGTAATATAACACTTGATTATGTGTATTATTTAGGTATACACTACATTAAAATAGCTTGGATAGAAGATGAAAATGGACAATCAAGAAAAAGTAAATCAACTCAAAAAAACAGGTTTATTTTTAAAGTGGTTTAATGGATTAAAAGATCCCATTGGCAAATCAGCGATCATCAAACGTATTGAGCGAGCTGAAAAAGGGAATTTTGGCGATCACAAATCAGTGGGTGACGGTGTTTTTGAAATGCGTATTGCCGTGAAATCGGGTTATAGGTTGTATTACGGCAAAATGGGGGAGAAAATTTACTTGTTACTTTGTGGTGGCAATAAATCTAGCCAAGAAAAAGATATTACGTTAGCGAAAGATGTGTGGCATTTAGTTAAACAAAAGGAACAAAACCAATGAGTTTATCAGCAAGTGATTTAGAAATTAGTGATTTTGATGCGGCGGAATTATTAACTGATGAAGAAACCATTGCCGCTTATTTAACGGCTTCTTTTGCCAGTGGCGATCAGGCAGAATTGTTGCAAGCATTAAATACCGTAGCTAGAGCAAGGGGGATGACAGAATTATCCAGAAAAACAGGCATTCAGCGAGAAAGCCTGTATCGTACTTTGTCAGGTTCAAGCCAGCCTCGTTTTGAAACCATTGCTAAGATTTCATCGGCACTGGGCGTGTCTATTGAATTTACGCCGAAAGTGATGGCGCCACAAACTTCTGCACTGCCACTTTCACATCCGCAGTAACCTGTTCCAATGCTTGGCCCGCATTAATGGTGGTAGCATTTGGATCTTGAGCAACTAATTCCAAATACCGCTCCCGAGTGCGGTGGAAAAAATCTAAATTTTGTTGCTCAATGCGATCCAATTCGCCACGGCCTCTGGCTCGAGCTAAGCCCTGTTCTGGTTCAATATCTAAATAAAGGGTAAAATCAGGTTTAAAATCACCGAGGACACTATTTTTTAGGTTAAGCATAAAATCTTGATCTAACTGACGGCCGCCACCTTGATAGGCTTGGGAGGACATGTCATGGCGATCACCAATAACCCATTTGCCTTGTGCAAGGGCCGGTTTAATCACATTTTCGACCAACTGAATACGTGCGGCATAGAGCATTAATAATTCTGCTTTGTCAGTGACAGGTTCTTCGGTTTCGTGTTTAATTAGTTGGCGTAATTTCTCTGCTAAAGGCGTGCCACCGGGTTCTCGGGTGAACACTAAATCGGTGATCCCGTTAGCATGCAGTTGTTCCACAATGGCGTGACGTGCGGTGGTTTTGCCGGCACCCTCTAAGCCCTCGAGTACAATAAATTTTCCAGTCATATTATTTTTTATCCGTTTTTTTGTTTTGTTTATACCAACGCAAATAGGCTTGCACGGCTTGATTGTGTTCGGCTAAATTTCGGCTAAATTTATGTCCACCGGTGCCATCAGCCACAAAATAGAGAAAATCGGTTTTCTCGGGGTGAGATACGGCTTGCAATGCACTTTCGCTTGGATTGGCTATCGGTGTTGGGGGTAACCCATCAATCACATAAGTATTATAATCGGTCGGGGTTTCCAAATCTTTTTTACGAATATTGCCGTTGTAATTGTCGCCCATGCCATAAATAACCGTTGGATCCGTTTGTAATTTCATATTGGATTTTAGGCGGTTAATAAACACTGAGGCAATGCGGCCACGTTCGGCTTGTACGCCACTTTCTTTTTCCACGATAGAGGCCAAAATTAGCATTTCATAAGGGCTTTGTAACGGTAAATCTTCATCTCGTTCCGCCCAAAGTTGTGCCAACAATTTTTGTGTACGGTCAGTTGCTCGCTTTAATAGGGCTAAGTCGGTGGAGTCTGGCACATAATTATAGGTATCGGGATAGATCCAACCCTCTAAAGAATGTTGGCTATTTTCAGGTAATTCAAGCAGTTGTAATAATTCTTGCGCAGTTTTGGCTTGAATAGAGGAGGCCAAGTGCGGTGCATTTTGCAGCGATTTCTTTACATCTCGCCAAGTTTCACCGTCCGTAAAACGTAAACTAAATTGTGCCTCTTTCCCCTCGTTCAGAATTTTTAAAACATCCGCAAGGGTATTTACCCCATTGAGTGAATAGGTGCCTGCTTTCACATTATTGAATTGTGGCTGTAATTTTAATGCCCAAGGCAACCATTTTGCGTCCGCCACTAAGTGTTCTTGCTCAAAAAGATCCGCCAGTTTTTTGCCTGTGGTGCCACGTTTCACGGTTAATAATTGATCGGGTTGCACAGTGACAGCTTGGTTCACAACTTGCTGCATTTGGCGATAGCCCCAACCGCTGATAGCCAATAGCAAGATGACGAGAAGAAGTAAAAATTTTTTCATTATTTTTGATTATTTCTTGAATTTAGACCAAATTTTGCTTTCTTGCCCACGCCATAAACGTTGAATATTATCATGATGGCGATAAATTAATAAGCAACACACCAAGGCGACAGGGAAAGTATATTCAGGTTTGAAATACCATACATATAACGGTGTTAATAACGCCGCAATCACTGCACTGAGAGAAGAATAACCGCTCACTAAAAAGACCAACAACCAAGTGCCGATCATGGAACCAGCGACGCCCCAAGCAATCGGGGCAATGGAACCAAAGGCCGTCGCCACGCCTTTGCCACCTTTAAATTTAAAGAATATCGGGAAAATATGGCCTAAACAAGCGCCTAACGCCACCATACCTAATTCAAAATGGGTTAAGCCTAAATAATAACCCGCCCACACGGGTAACATGCCTTTTAACATATCGAAAATCAGCACCGCCAAGGCTGCCCATCGGCCACCTAAACGCAATACGTTGGTCGCACCCGGATTATGCGATCCCACCGTGCGGGGATCGGGTAAACCTGCCAGCCGGCAAATTAAAATTGCACTGGAAATGGAACCGAGTAAATAGGCAAACAGCATATAGCAAAGGGCAAATAGGCTCATAGGGCGATCTCTTGAAATAAATAATGCCTATTCTACCTAAATTTAGGGGAAGTAGGCTAATGATATTTTTAGGGCAAAATCATTTGCCCTGTTGTCTATTTGTTGTGCATACCTTCTGCAAGGCGCAATTATTTTATTTTCTCACCACCAAATTCATCAAGTAAATGTTCGGTTAACTTGGCAAGTTCGCCAGTCATCAACAAAAAATCGGCATCAAAACGCTGTGCTACATCTTCTTTTAAAATATCGTCATTCTTTTCCCGAATATTATCGGCAAATTTTAAGCGTTTAAGCGTGCCGTCATCGTTTAACACAAAGCTCAAGTGTTCTTCCCATTCCAACAATAACTTGCTGATAAATTTATCTTTTTGCAAATGAGATAAAATTTCTTCGCTTTCTAAATCCTGATTTTTACAACGAATAATGCCTTGATTATCCGCCGCTTTGAGTTCGCCCTCATCAAGTGCGGTGAAAAATGACGGTATTTTTTGTTGCACCAACCAATCGGTCATCACAATAGCAGGTTCATTGGCAAAAGCCAATGGCACCACCGGCAACGAACCTAACGATTTACGCAACAATGCCAAGGTATCTTCCGCTCGTTTATAAGAGGCCACATTCACATAAATTAAATTGGTTTCGGTGTTAATCCAAATCGCTGTTTGCTGATGTTTACTAAACGCTCGTGGCAACAACATCGCCACCACATCATCTTTCAATGCCTGTTTTTCGGTCTTTTTCAATTTGCGATTTTCTTTTTCTTCCAACTGACGCACACGTTCATCTAATTCTTGTTTAATCACGGGACTTGGCAAGATTTTATCTTCTTTGTGTGCCAACAATAAAATCTGTTTGTCGTTGGAAAAATATAATGCCTCCGATTCGCGCAACGGTTTAGTCCAGCCAAATTTACTCATGTCAGATTGGCTACAAGGGTGGTATTCATTTGCTGTTAAACTTTGTTGCAACGTGCTATCTGACCAATCCAGATTTTTGGTTAAGCGGTAAATAATGGCGTTTTTGAACCAGTACATAGGGTGTTCTTAGAGTTAAGTTGGGAATTACGCATTCGGTTGAAAAACAATTGAACCACCGAGTGCTTGCGCATAACGGGTGATGGTTTCCAAGGTTGGACGCACCAAACCACGCTCAAGGCGGCTAATGTTTTGCGCTTTAATTCCCGTACGTTTAGCAATTTCGCCTTGTGAAAGATGTTGGTTCAAACGATATTGTCTGAGTTCTTCAATCATTTTTTTTTGCACGTCACGCGCTTGACGCAATTCGACAAATTCGGGATCTTGCATTAATTCTTGTTCAAGTTCCGCAAGGGTAACAAATTCATAGGTTTCAGTTTGCATGGAGTTGCTCCTTAATGGCTTTCATTCGTTGTTTAGCAAGATCTAAATCTTGTTTGGGTGTTTTTTTATGTAATGCGTGAATAACATAGATTTGTTTGCCAATGTAAAAAAGAAAAAACTGCGTGAGATACCATCTTTTGACGACGCTCGCAATTCTTTTAAACCATTTCCCATATCTCGCACATTCGGCTCTTTTAATTGATTGCCTTGTCGTTCAAGCTGTTTAAGTGCTTCAAAAGTCGCATCTTTTAATGAGGCGGGCATTTTTAGAATCTCTTTTTGTGCTTGTTTGATGAGATGTAAGTTAAACATAACTGACTCGGTTAATTAATCTTAGGTGATTATGCTAACATATTTTTTATTATAATCAAGAAAGATTATAAAAGATGAATAATTTCTAAGTAAAATGCGATTATTCAGGCTAAGAAATTGGTGAAAGAATTGAATGATGACAATTAAAACTAAATCTTATTATTTACCGTAACGACAAGACGACAACGGCAATTCCGTGGTATTTTTCACGGTTTGTAAAATAATCTCGGTTTTGAGATTTTTGATACCAAGTGAGGTGGTGAGATATTGTTTTTGTAAACTATAAAATTCATCTAAATCATGGGTTTGGATTTTTAGGATAAAATCAAAATCGCCGGCCATTAAATGGCATTCGGTAATTTGCGGGATCAGCTTCATTTCAAAAATAAAGCGTTCTTTGAGTTTCAGATCGGCTTCAATAAAGGAGCCAAGCACATACACCGTGACATTGAGTTGCAATTTTTTCGGATCGAGCAAACAAACGTATTTATCAATTACGCCACTTTGTTCTAATAAATTCACACGGCGTAAACAAGCGGAATTGGACAAACCAATGGTTTCAGCCAGTTCATTGTTTTGTTGTTTGCCATTTTGTTGCAGTGATCGCAAAATGCGTAAATCAGTATTATCAAGGGTTTTGGTTGGCATTTTACATTCCTTGTTTGGTTACTCATATGATACAAGTCATGCTCTGCTTTGTAAACAAGTAAACAGAGGCAGTTTCACTCAGCTTAATAAGCGACTACCACCATTTTCGGCAGTAGTCGCACGGGCTTATGCGTTAAGCATAAAGCGATACTTGCACCACCAACAAAATGGAACCAATTAACAATAACATTCCAATCATTGGCATGACAAATTTCACCCATTTATTAAATGGAATATGTAACATTTGTAAAGTCACTAACACCAAGCCAGTTGGGGCTAAGAATAACATGGCGTATTGTCCCCAGTTGTAGGCAGAAACCACAATGTGACGTGGAATGCCCACCGCGTCGGCAAGCGGTGCCATAATTGGCATAGAAAGCACAGCTAAACCAGAAGATGACGGTACAAACAAGCCTAAGAAGATGAAGATCACTAATTGAGCAAGAATAAACACACTACTTGGCATGCCAGCCACGATATTTGAGGTGTAGTTTAAGATGGTATCGGAAATCATACCTTCATCTAGCACCAAGTTTACCCCACGAGCCAAGCCGATAATCAAGGACACGCCAACTAAATCGGAAGCCCCTGCGGTAAAGGCGTTGAGTACATCTTCTTCGGATAAACGAGAGATAAACATAATCAAAATGGTGATGGCTAAGAAGGAAGAGGCCATTTGTGGGAACCACCAGCCACCGGCCATCACGCCCCAGACCATAATTGGGAAAGCAATACAGAATAGGGTTAAGATGACTTTGCGTTTTTTGGTAAATACCAATTCTGTTTTGTCATCCGTTTGGAAGTTTTTCAAATAACGTTGGTTAAATTCTTCTCGTTCTTCATAACAGAATGAGAAAGTTGGATCCGCTTTAACACGTTTACAATACCAGTAAAGATAGGTGATAACAGAGATACCGCCCAATACTAAACCTAAGAAACGGAAGCCCATCCCTTCAGTGAATTGAATCCCTGCCGCATTGGAGGCGATGACAACCGAGAATGGGTTGATGGTGGAGAATGCCGTTCCCATGGAGGAGGCAAGGAAAATAGCCCCCACGCACACAATGGCGTCATAACCTAAAGCAATAAATATCGGTGCCAGAATCGGGTAGAACGCCACCGCTTCTTCTTCAATACCGCAAGTGGTACCGCCGATCAGCATTAACACGGATACACAAAATACGATGAAAAATTCCCGTCCTTTGGTGCGTTTTGCTAGTGCGGTTAAACCGGCATTAAAGGAACCGGTACGATTGATAACCCCAATCATCCCCCCTAACACAAAGATAAACACCATGACATCAGCGGCTTCAATGGTACCTTCTACCATGCTCAAGGTAATATCTTTGATACCTTTTGGTTGTTGCTCGACTTGTTGATAAGTCCCTGGAATGGCAATCGGTTTTTTGATGGTGCCTTCAAGGAAGTTATTCAGTTTGATTTTAATATTGAGATTTTCCAAAGATTCTTGCGTGGCAGGCAAGAATTTATCGTCTTGTTGATAGGTTTTTACCACAAATTGTTGTGTGGTGTTGTTGTAGGTTAATTTGGAATAGGAGCCGGCTGGCACAATCCAAGTGAGTCCTACGGCAATAATCAAAATCGCAAAGAGAATGGTAAATGCGGTAGGAAATTTAAATTTTTTTGTACTACTCATCATAAACTCCTTACAAGAACAGGGGGAGGCGTCCCCCTATTCTTAAGCGTTAATTAGTAATAAGTGGTTTGCTCCACCTTGGTGCTCAAGCGTGTGCCTGCGGTGCCTTTCACAATGTCCACAATATCAGACAAGGAGCCGATTACAGCGTCTTTGCCGGTTTGTTTTACAAAGTTAATGGCCGCTTGCACTTTTGGTCCCATTGAACCGGCAGCAAAATTGAGTTTCGCCAATTCATCTGGGTGTGCTTTGGCAATGGCTTTCTGATCTGGTTTGCCCCAATTTAAGAATACCGCTGACACATCAGTAGCGATAATAAATAAATCCGCTTCCAGATTTTCCGCTAACAACGCAGAGCAGAGATCTTTATCAATCACCGCTTCCACACCACGCAAGGAGCCTTGATCGTCGTAGTAGGTTGGAATACCGCCACCGCCAGCACAGATTACAATACTGCCTTTTTCCAACAACCATTTCACTGGGCGAATTTCAAAAATCCGTTTTGGTAATGGGCTTGGCACCACACGGCGATACTTGTCACCGTCTTGTGCAATGGTCCAATTTTTCTCTTTCGCCAAGCGTTCCGCTTCTTCTTTGGTGTAAACAGGGCCAATCGGTTTGGTTGGATTCTGGAATGCGGGGTCGTTTTTATCCACTTCCACTTGGGAAAGCAACGTAGCGAACGGCACTTCAAACGGTACCAAATTCCCCAATTCTTGTTGAATCATATAGCCGATCATCCCCACGGATTCCGCCCCTAACACATCTAATGGATAGGTTGGCACGTCTTTATAAGCCGCCCCTTGCAAAGCAAGTAAGCCGACTTGTGGGCCATTACCGTGGGCGATCACCAATTCATTGTGCGGATAAATTTTGGCAATTTGTTCGCAAGCAATGCGAACATTCTGCCGTTGATTTTCCGCTGTAAGTGGTTCGCCACGGCGTAATAAGGCGTTGCCGCCTAATGCAATTACAATTCTCATTCTGTCCCCCTAAGCAAGGCTTGCCACCATCACGGCTTTAATGGTGTGCATACGGTTTTCCGCTTGTTCAAATGCCACGTTCATTGGAGATTCAAACACATCTTCGGTGACTTCAATACCCTTGGCAAGTGCGGGGTATTTTTCCGCAATTTGTTTGCCCACTTTGGTTTCGCTGTTGTGGAACGCCGGTAAGCAGTGCATAAATTTCACTTTCGGATTGCCGGTGCGTTTCATTAATTCAGGGGTAACTTGATATGGCATTAACAAATCAATACGTTTGCCCCAACTGTCTAACGGTTCGCCCATTGACACCCACACATCGGTATGCACAAAATCCACCCCTTTGACTGCACGATCAATATCGTCAGTGACGGTAATTCTTGCCCCACTTTCAGCACCAAATTTTTCGCACATGGCCACTAATTCAGCTTCCGGCAATAATTCTTTTGGACCACAAATCCGCACGTCCATGCCCAATTTTGCCCCGATTAACAACAAGGAATTCCCCATATTGTTGCGAGCATCACCAATATACACATAGCTAATTTGGTTGAGCGGTTTGTCGCAGTTTTCAATCATGGTAAGCACATCGGCGAGCATTTGGGTTGGGTGGAATTCATCGGTTAGCCCGTTAAACACTGGCACGCCAGCGTAATCGGCAAGTTCTTGTACAATGGTTTGTTTAAAGCCACGATACTCAATGGCGTCATACATCCGTCCCAACACACGTGCGGTGTCTTTCATACTTTCTTTATGCCCGATTTGGGAAGAATTTGGATCAATATAGGTGACATTTGCCCCTTGATCGTAAGCAGCGACTTCAAAGGCACAGCGAGTACGCGTGGAGGTTTTTTCAAAAATTAACGCAATATTTTTACCTTTGAGTTTTTGTTGTTCGGTACCTGCGTATTTCGCACGTTTCAAATCACGGGAAAGATCAAGCAAATAACGAATTTCACGTTCAGAATGATTTACAAGACTAAGTAAATGTCTGTTTTTAATATTAAAAGCCATAATGTTTCTCCTATTGATAAGTGAATATTTTTACTTCGCAAGGTGCAAACTTGCCCCCACGATGTTGCTTATGATAGGTAAAAATGAATAGAATTTGCTGCCTTTTTTCGGGGCAAAAAAAGAAAGTTTGCAATAAAATGCGAAGAAAAAACAAAATTTTCGTATTAAATTTGAGAAAGCGAAATCAGCGTGAAATACGGTGTTATTTTGGGCAAATTTGCGTATAATCTTCCTAACCCAATAAAAAAGGAAAAAAACAATGCAACAAAAATCGATCTGTTTTATCGGCGGTGGCAATATGGCACAAGCTATCGTGTTTGGTTTGTTGAAAACAGGCTATCCGGCTAATTTGATTACGGTTTGTGATCGCAATGCACCGAAACGAGCCTTATTTGCCGAACAAGGCGTCTTGGTTTCGACGGATAATGTAAAAGCAGCGGCTGCAAGTGATGTTGTGGTGTTAGCGGTGAAACCGCAAGGTGCAGCGGAAGTGTGTTCTGCGTTAAGTGCGGTGGATTTTTCGCAAAAATTAGTGATTTCCATTATGGCAGCCATTTCGGTGGAAAAAATCACCGCACTTTTGCATCACGCCAATAATGTGGTACGAGTTATGCCGAATACGCCAGCTTTGGTGTCGCAAGGCATGTCAGGGTTATTTGCCCAAAACAGCGTGAAGGAGAATTTTAAAAAATTCGCCGATGATTTATTGCAAGCCGTAGGCAAAACCTGTTGGGTAAAAGATGAGCAAGATATGCACCTTGTTACTGCTGCGTCGGGTTCCAGTCCTGCGTATTTCTTTTTATTTATGGAATCCATGCAACAAGCCTTGTTAAAGATGGGATTAACCGCAGAACAAGCTCGTTTATTGGTGCAACAATCTGCGTTGGGCGCAGCGCAAATGGTGGTGGAAAATCCTACTGTTGAGTTGGCGACATTACGTCAAAATGTGACATCAAAAGGGGGAACAACGGCGGCCGCGTTAAATGTGTTTAATGAAAAACAGCTCGAACAAATTGTAGAACAGGCTATGCAAGCCTGCGTGGAGCGGTCGAAAGAGATGGAAAAATTGATGGGGTGACCCTCACCCCGACCCTCTCCCAGAGGGAGAGGGGGCTGTACAGAGGGAATGGTTAGATCGACTATAATACCAAATATCGTTCCCTCTCCCATAGGGAGAGGGGGCTGTACAGAGGGAATGGTTAGATCGGCTATAATACCAAATATCGTTCCCTCTCCCTTTGGGAGAGGGCTAGGGTGAGGGTAAAAATTACTGCCGATATCCATCCAAAAATCTGGCTAATCTGCCTAAGGCGTCTTCTAGCGTGGTGACATGCGGCAAGGTCACAATACGGAAATGATCAGGCGCATGCCAGTTGAAACCACGACCATGCACTAACAACACTTTTTCTTGACGTAACAAATCCAACACCATTTTTTCATCATCATAAATATTGAATTTTTTGATGTCAATTTTCGGGAACATGTACATGGCACCGTTCGGTTTAACACAACTCAAGCCCGGGATTTGGCTAATGAGGTCATAGGCTTTGTTGCGTTGTTCCAATAAACGTCCACCGGGTAAAATATACTCGTTAATGCTTTGATAACCGCCCAACGCCGTTTGAATGGCATGTTGCATTGGATGATTGGCACACAAACGCATTGAGGCCAACATGTCCAAGCCCTCAATGTAACCTTGGGCATGATTTTTCGGGCCGTTCAAAATCATCCAACCTTGACGGAAACCCGCCACTCGATAGGCTTTGGATAAGCCATTGAACGTAATGGTTAATAAATCAGGAGCAAGGGCCGCAATATGATGATGAACCGCATTGTCGTACAAAATCTTGTCGTAAATTTCATCCGCAAAAATAATCAAACCATGTTGACGAGCCACGTCAACGATTTGCTCCAGTAATTCCTTGCTGTATACGGCGCCTGTTGGGTTATTTGGATTAATCACTACAATGGCTTTGGTGCGGGCGGTGATTTTGCTTTTAATGTCCTCAATATCAGGGAACCAATCGGAGGATTCATCACACACATAATGCACGGCTTTACCGCCTGCAAGCGTGGCGGCCGCTGTCCAAAGCGGATAATCTGGCATGGGGATCAACACTTCATCACCGTTGTTTAACAAGGCTTGCAATGACATGGTGATTAATTCCGACACACCGTTACCAATGTAAACATCATCTACGGTGGCACCTAGAATATTTTTCGATTGATAATATTGCACAATGGCTTTACGTGCGGAGTAAATGCCTTTGGAATCGCAATAACCTTGAGCAGAGGGAAGATTGCGTAAAATATCCACTAACACTTCATCCGGCGCCTCAAAGCCAAAAGGGGCGGGGTTGCCGATATTCAGTTTTAAAATTTTATTGCCTTCTTCTTCAAGGCGAAGTGCCTCTTTGTGTACGGGGCCACGAATGTCATAACAGACGTGTTCTAATTTGTCGGATTTTGGGAAAAAGTCCATATCATGTCCTTGGCTTGCTTAAAAATAACAGAAAATTAACCGCACTTTACTATTATTTTCGCGAGAATAAAAGGATTACAAGCAAAATTTTCAGGGAAAATTAATTTATCGGTAGATTTTCCGCTTGATGTGTCCAATCTTCCACTTGTAATCCCCTAATTTGTTTAAACGCATTATCACTGGTGACCAGAATGGCTCCCACACTATAAGCGTGACTGGCAATCAACATATCCAATGCACTCAGATTTTTACCCGACAATTCACTTTCTGCGCGTAACTTCGCATAAGCGTCCCCCGTTTGTTGGTTAAATGCCAAGATATCGACTCGCGCTAAAAATTCATTGACGGCAGTATGCAGTTTTTTAGCTTCTGGACGCTTGGCTAAACCGTATTTTAATTCGGCATAGGTAATCGACGAAATACAAATCGACGCCATGGGTCTGTTTTGCAACTGATACAGCACATTGGCATGGCCTTTTATCGCATAGCTGACGGTATTGGTATCTAATAAATAACGTTGCATAGGATTCCTTATTCTTGCCAATCATCAAAAGGATCGCGTTCAGCGATTTGGGAACGGTCGCCTAAATCAAGCGTTTCATTGGCTTGATTGGCGATGGCGCAGGCTTGTAAAAAACCATCCCAAGAGGGCGGGCGTTTGGATAAAATCACATCACCTGAATCTTCATCTTTGCGAATATACACTTCCACACCGGGGAAACGAAATTGTGCGGGTAATCGTACCGCTTGACTTTGCCCATTCATAAAGAGCTTTGCAGTTTGCATAATACCTCCTTTTATCTTACGAGATAGTATATATTATAGTATATCTTATTTGGTCAGCAAGGAGATTTTCAACATAATAAAAGATTTACTAAAAATTTTTTTTGATTTGCGGTAGAATAAACGTCATTTTAACGCAAATTTTTAAATAAGATGTAATGGAAAACCTGTGTGCTGGCTTAATTGAGCAGATTCAAGCCCATAAATTATCACCGCATTCTGCGATTACGCATTTTGACATGGATGTGCCAATGGCCGTGCCGTTGTTGGCTTGGTTGAAAGCACAAGAAAGCTATCCGCAATTTTACTTAAACTATCGTGATGAACCCATGACGGTGGCGGCGATTGGCAAAGTACGGGCGTTTTCTGATGAAAATTTGGCTCAACAATTTGTGTTAACCCATGATTGTTCTTTGGTGGGCGGGCTGACCTTTGATAAGCAGGCGCATTTTTGGTTGCCAAGATTGTTTGTGCAATGTCAAGGGAACCGCTGGTCAGTACAAGTTTACTGGGATAACCAGCAGGATTTCAGCTCGGAACAACAGGCCTGTTTACAAGCGGTGAAAACTTTGCAAAATTTCACCGCGCTTCAGCCACTGAAACAGGTGATTCGTAAGCAATCTTCAAAAGCAAGCGAGTCTATGTGGGCCCATTGGATTACGCAAGCCTTGCAAGAAATTGAACAAGGGCATTTGAGTAAAGTGGTATTAGCCAATCAAACGGATTTTGTGGCGACGCAACCTATTGACGCGAAAGATTTTCTGGCGGAAAGTGAACGGCAAAATACCGGCTGTTATCATTTTTTATACGCGGAACAAGCTGAACAGGCTTTTGTGGGGTCTAGCCCTGAACGTTTGTATGCCCGTCAAGGTGATGAGGTGCAAACGGAAGCCTTGGCCGGTACGGCAACCATTGGAGATAACCCCGCCCATAATCAACAACAGGCGGACTGGTTATTACATGACAGCAAAAACGATCATGAGAACCGATTAGTGGTGCAAGGGATTTGTGATAATCTGGCACCTTACGTCAAGCATATTCATGTGGCGGACGTTGAGGTTAAACCATTGCGTCAGGTGCAACATTTACGCCGTGCAATTCATGCTGAATTGTCTGTGCCAATGGCCGATTTCGTCTGTTTGCAAGCCATTCATCCGACGGCGGCCGTGTCGGGGTTACCTCAGCAAAGTGCGGTGCAATTTTTGCAAAAAACCGAAAATTTTGACCGCGCTTGGTATGCCGGAACCTTAGGCGTGATGTGTCAAGAACGGGCAGAATTTTGTGTGACCATTCGTTCTGCCATGATTGAGCAGGAAAAAATTTCTGTGTTTGCGGGCGCGGGTATTGTGGCAGGATCGGACCCACAATTAGAATGGCAAGAAATTGAACGCAAAGCCTCAAGTTTATTGAGCTTATTAACGATTGAATCATAAATAATATGGCATTAGCCCAAAAAGAGATAAAACGGAGAGCAATATGTCAGCAGTGAGTACCTTTAACCGGTGTTGGTCGAAAGTCATTTTAGAAACCCTTGTGCGTCAAGGCGTGCAACATTTTTGTATTGCGCCGGGGTCACGTTCGACCCCCTTGACCTTAGAGGCGGTACGTTTGCAAGAACAAGGGAAAGCCTATTGTCATGCCCATTTTGATGAACGGGGATTAGCTTTTTTTGCCCTCGGTTTAGCCAAAGCCACATTGGCACCGGTGGCGGTGATTGTCACTTCTGGTACGGCGGCTGCCAATTTGTATCCCGCGATTGTGGAGGCACGCCAAAGTGCAGTGAAGTTAATCGTATTAACGGCGGATCGGCCTGAAGAACTGCTAGAGTGCGGTGCAAATCAGGCGATTTTACAAGCCGATATGTTCGCCCCTTATCCCGTGGCAACGCTGAATTTACCTCGTCCAAGTCAAGAGTATCCGGTCAAATGGTTGGTGTCCAGTTTAGATCAAGCCTGTTATACACAAGCGGAGCAAAACGGTGTGGTGCATATTAACGTCCCTTTTGCGGAGCCACTTTATGAGGCATTGGTCAATGATATTGATAGTCACCCTTGGCTAGCGCCTATACAACGTTGGCTAAGTCAGTCTAAGCATTGGACGGAACACCAAAACGTACAACAAGAAGTCCTTATGCACGAAAATTGGGACGAATGGCGTACTAAAAAAGGGATTATTGTGGTGGGGCAGTTGCCACAAGAACAAGCCATGGGCATTCGCGCTTGGGCGGATAACATGGGTTGGATTTTGTTAACCGATATCCAATCCAATGTGGAACCAAGTTTGCCGTATGCGGATATTTGGTTGGCGAATAAAACGGTGCGAGAAAAATTACTGCATGCGGATATTGTGGTACAGTTCGGTTCGCGTTTTGTGAGTAAACGTATCCATCAGTTTTTAGCCAATTTCCGTGCTACTTATTGGGTGGTGGATGACAGCCAAGCGCGGGTAGATCCTCACCATCATCAGCAAATTCGCTTTCATTGCAAGGTTCATCATTGGTTACGCGCGCACCCTGCATTACGCCAAAAACCTTGGCTACTGGAACCCTTAGCCTTGTCCAATTTCTGCGCCAGTTTTATTGAACAACAAGTGGGTGGCGGGTTAAACGAAGCGGCTTTAGCTCATCATATCGAACGGATTTTACCGAAAAATTGCGCCTTGTTCCTTGGCAACAGCCTATTTGTTCGTTTAGTAGATGCCTTGGCGAAATTGTCCGACAGCTATCCTGTTTACACCAACCGTGGTGCCAGTGGCATTGACGGTTTATTAGCGACGGCGGCGGGTGTCGGTATTGGTGGCAATCAACCGGTGGCAGTGGTGTTAGGCGATATTTCAGCGTTGCATGATATTAATTCCTTGGCGTTATTTAAGAAAGTCAATCAACCGACGGTGATTTTTATCATTAACAATAACGGCGGGGCAATTTTTGATATGTTACCCGTGGAGCAAGAGGTGAAAAATGCGTTCTATCGCTTGCCACATCAAGCCGAGTTTGCGCAAGCCGCTGCTATGTTTGATTTGAAATATGCCCGTCCTTATACTTGGGCGGATCTCGGTTCGGTGTTAAAACAAGCCTATTCACGCAAGGAAACCACGGTGATTGAAATTAAAGTCAATCCGAGTGATGGTAGCAATACTTATAAGCGTTTAATTGAACAGATCAGTTACGCTGTGATCGGCGCATAAGATTCGCTAAAAAAGTAACAGGGGGCGTATATATTGATACGCCCTTTGTTTTATTGTTACTTTTGATTTTTACTTTTGATAGAGAAGATTACATCCACGCATTATTGCGAATAATACCGACCGCAATACCTTCTACTTCAAAGCGCTCTTGTTCACGCAAGTTGACCACAATCGGTTCGTATTCTTCATTTTCAGGGTGTAAATAAATCACATCCCCTTTACGTTCCAAACGTTTCACGGTGACTTCATCTTCAATTCGCGCCACAATCACTTGACCGTTGCGCACATCTTTGGTGCTGTGAACCGCTAATAAATCACCGTCTAAGATACCAATGTCTTTCATGGATTGTCCGTTGACTTTCAGTAAGAAATCGGCTTGTGGTTTAAACATTTCAGGATCCACTTTGTAGGTGCCTTCAATATGTTGTTCGGCCAAAATCGGTTCGCCCGCGGCAACACGGCCGATTAAAGGCAAGCCTTCGACTTCGTCCTCGTCATTGGATGACATCAATAAACGAATCCCGCGTGACATGCCGGGTACCATTTCAATAGCTCCTTTGCGCGCCAAGGCTTTTAAATGTTCTTCAGCCGCATTAGGCGATTTGAAACCTAATTCGCGGGAAATCTCCGCCCGTGTTGGCGGTACACCCGCGGTTTCAAGGTGATGTTTTAAGAAGTCATAAACTTCTTGTTGACGAATGGTTAGATTTTTACTGAGGGTTCTCATAGTTGCTCTTCCTTTTTATGTTATTTCGTACAGGTTATTTGAAATTATATACAGACTGGGATAAATTGCAATAAAAAGTTGTATTTTTTATTAAGATAAATCAAGCAAATTGCCTCTAGAGGAGAATTTTACTGAAAATCAGCGAAAATATTGGTATAATTTGACCATTATTTTGATTATCTAAGGAATTTTTCATGTCTGTTTTAGGACGTATTCACTCATTTGAGTCTTGTGGCACGGTGGACGGGCCGGGAATTCGGTTTATTTTATTTATGCAAGGCTGTTTAATGCGTTGTAAGTATTGCCATAACCGTGATACCTGGGATTTAGACGGCGGTCGTGAAATCAGCGTGGACGAATTAATGAAAGAAGTGGTGAGCTATAAACATTTTATGAACGCCACTGGCGGTGGTGTGACCGCGTCGGGAGGCGAAGCCATTTTGCAAGCAGAATTTGTGCGGGATTGGTTCCGCGCTTGTAAAGCCGCGGGCATTAACACTTGCTTGGATACGAACGGCTTTGTGCGAGCCTATAATGAAGTGATTGATGAACTGTTGGATGTGACGGATTTGGTGTTGTTAGATTTAAAACAGCTCAACGATAAAATTCACCAAAATCTGATTGGCGTCCCGAATAAACGGACGCTGGAATTTGCCAAATATTTGCAAAAACGCAATATCCCGACTTGGGTGCGTTATGTGGTGGTGCCGGGTTACACGGACGCGGACGAAGATGTGCATTTGCTCGGTCAGTTCATTGAAGGCATGCAAAATATTGAGAAAGTGGAACTCTTGCCTTATCACCGTTTAGGCGCGCACAAATGGAAAACCTTGGGCGTGGAGTATGAACTAGAAGATGTGACGCCCCCGAAAAAAGAAAGTCTGGAACATATTAAACAGATTTTAGAGGGTTATGGGCATATTGTGAAGTTTTAGAAGAAGAAAAATACCGAGCGTTATCTCGGTATTTTTATACTTATTTTTCCATAAAGCTCGAATTTTGCTGATACACATCAAGGAACAGCCCCAAAGGTGGACGGTTAGACGACTCTGGCTGATAAGTGCGGTCGTATTTTTGATAGTTTCCTTTGTTATCAATATGATATTGTGTGCCATTTGGCGTAATAATCACATTCCAACGGTAATTCGACACCAGCGCCCATTCCCTTGGTGATTGAGTATGGTCGAATAAATTATGCCCTTGGGTGTAATCCGCATTGCTGTTTTTTACCCAAAATAGGTTATACATCAAGGCCGGCACCACATCAATATGACTGGTGAGTTTGTCCTCCTCACCAGTATTTAACTCTTTCCACGCCACAATCATAGGCACATGAATTTCTTCTGGGGCAAAATAATTAAGCAATGCTTCTTCGGTTTTTTGGAACGAATAACCTTGCTCGCCTGTGATAATCACAGCCGTATTCTCCAATGCCTGTTGAGCGTTTAAATCGGCTAAGATAAGGCTAATTTGGTGATCTAATTGGGTTAATTGCGCCTGATAAAAGGCTTGTTCTTGTGCCTCGGTCGGCAAATGTTGCTGACGAGTGAGTTCTCCAACATCTAAATTCAAATAGCTAAACCAAGGTTGATCGGCCGATTTTTGTTTAAACCAAACTTGCCAATTTTTCACCGCACTTTGATTATCAATTTGACTATTTTTCGCCTTCAGTTTCGGTAATTTCATCTGATGAAATAAGGCTTGGCGGAAAATGCTCGGTTTAAAATTTGTGGCGGAGAATAACCCGAATTGATAGCCATCTTGTTGCATTTTCTCAATCAAGACCGAAGTTTGTTTGTGATTTAACAAACTATCGGTATAGTTCGCATTTAAGCCATAGAATAAACCGGTAATCGCCGCATTATTGCTACTGCCCGTGGTGTAATGGTGCGTAAATTGCGTCGCTTTTTCGGCAAATTCCGTTAATGCCGGCATTTTTTCTTTTTGCACCGCATCTTGGCGTAAGCCTGACACCGTGATAATGAATAAATTAGGTTTATTTTCAACGGGTTCGTAACTCAATGCCTGTTTCGGATAGTGAATCATTGGCGTGTCTGGACGCCCCTCTTGATCTAAGGTGGTTTCGTATTGTTGTTTATCTAATAAGCCGTGTTTTTCTAAAAACGTGCGGGCGGTCATGGGATAAGACAACGGGAAATTGGATTTTTGCATGGTAATCGGGCGATATAAATAAGCGTCCGCCCAAGCATAGATTAAATGCGTGGTAATAAACAGCCCCGTCAATAACACACCGACGCCACGGATCCATTTTTGCCGTTCTAAACTGCGTAATTTATACCACGCCCAACGGGAAAACAGCATTTGCGCCAATAGCATTAACGGCATAGGCGTAAAGAAAATCTGCCAATCTCGTGACAGTTCGCCATTTTCAGGGTTAACCAGCAAATTCCACACCACGCTAGAAAGGTGTAAATTAAAACGTGAAAAGACTTCGGTATCGACTAACAATAACGTCGTGGCAATGGTGGCAATAATCACGCTCACGCCACGGAAAGTGCGTTCATTTTTAATGATAAAACTGAGCGGGAACAGCACCAATAAATAGGCACCAAAGGCAATAAAACTGAAATGGCCGAGAATGCTGATAAAGAAATAAAGTCGTCCGAGAAAAGTGTGTGGCCAGTCAATCAGAAAAGCATAGCGAGAGCCAATGGCGACCGCCCAGAGAATATTAAAAAAAGCAAACCAATGCCCCCAAGAAATTTTTTGGGACGTCTGTTCACGGTATTGTCTGCCATTTTTAATCCAAAACATAACGCACTCTTAACTTTGTTATTTTGTGGGTTTGACGGAATTGATTAACGCCTCAGAAAAGGCTTGGGCGAGGGCCTGTTGTTGCTGTACGCCCACGCTACTGATCAGCAAATTCGTCACCATGTTACCTAACACCATTAAAGACAAATCCACCGGTGCTTGATGTTTTTCTAATACGGCGATCATTTCATTTAAAATTGCATCTACTTGTTTATCTTGATATTTTGAGTTGCTAGCCATAATTGTATTTATTTTCTATCATGTATTTGCAAATACTACCACATTTTTAGCCAAAGTGCGGTTATAATTAACAGGATTTTACTATTTTCAAATAACAAAGAAGAAAAAATGAGCATTACCGTTAATCAAATTGTATTACATCAAATTATTAAAACCGCCAGTGAGGACGAAACTTCGCCGGTGAAACTTGATAGCATTTTACGTGAAACGCTGCTGCCGATTACCCCTGAAGTGGAGCAATTAATGCTCGAATTACATCAAGTGTATCAAAGCAAAGCTAAAGGCTATGGCGTGTTCCAAGCACAATCGGTTTTTGCACAGGCACTCAATCGATTATTGGAAAAAGAAACGGATTTTTTACCGTTTAGCTATCAATCGACTCAACTTTTAGTCAATGAATTGGGCAAATATCCCTTTGCAGAAAGCGGTACGTTCGTGTTGTGTCAGTATAATTTCTTGGCCACAGATTATTTATTTGTGGCGCTGTTGGACAGTCGGATCAGCATGTTAGTGGACGAACAATTAGAAATTCACCGTACCCAATATTTGAACATTAACCAATTCGATATTGCCGCACGGATTAATTTAACGGATTTACGTGTGAACGCCACCTCAAACCGATATTTGACCTTTATCAAAGGCCGTGTCGGTCGCAAAATCAGCGATTTCTTTATGGATTTTCTCGGGGCCGAGGAGGGGTTAAATCCGAAAGTGCAAAATCAATGCTTATTGCAAGCCGTGAGTGATTATTGCGAACAGGGGGAATTGAGCAATGAGCAGACACAAGCCGTGAAAAAGCAAGTGTTTGATTATTGCAAAGGACAAATTAATTGCGGTGATGATATTGAATTACGGGAACTTTCTGCAGAATTACCCACTCTAAATGAGCGTCCTTTTGTGGAATTTACCCAACAGCAAGAATACGGCTTGGAGGAGAGTATTCCACCGGTGCCAACGGCGTTGAAATCCTTAACCAAATTTTCTGGTTCAGGCAAAGGCGTAACCTTGAGTTTTGATGCGTCGTTGATCAATAATCGCATTATTTGGGACGAACAAAATGACAGCCTCACGATTAAAGGCTTACCCGCGAATTTGCGTGATCAGTTACAGCGGAATATAAAAAATTAATTTGGCAATAGTGTTCAGATTCGGTATTATCACAATCATAACAACGATTAATAAAAAGGTAGAAAAATGCAGTTAAAATCCATCACGGCGGTGATCGCACTCGCTTTAAGCGTTTCAGCTTGTTCAACTGTCAATAAAATTGTTTATCGCATTGACGTGCCACAAGGTAACTATTTGGAATCCTCCACGGTACAAAAAGTGCAAGCGGGCATGACCAAAGAACAGGTGCAATATTTACTGGGTACCCCTGTGTTAATCGATCCCTTTAGTAATAACACGTGGTACTACGTTTATTTACAACAACATTCTTATGAAGACCCTGTGCAACACAACTTTATTGTGAATTTCGATAGTAAAGGTATTGTCACCAGTACAGATTTAGATAAACCCTTGCCAGATGTGGAGAAACAAGAAGTGAATAACGCCATTATTGAGGCGCCAGAGGGCAGTGCTAAACGTTGGTGGCAGTTCTGGAAATAGGGAAAATCTTGTGTGATTTTCACCGCAGTTTATCAACAAAAAGGCTATTCTTATAAGGGAATAGCCTTTTTGTTGGTCAATATGGCATGGTATATTGTTACTCTTTATGCAATGGATTTCATATATTTATCCCAATCAAAATACTGTCCTGGATCAATCTTCCGCTCGGGGGAAATATCACAATGTCCCACAATGCGATCGGCGGTGATTTTCGGGTAAATTGCCATAATTTGGCGGGTAATTTCAGCTAATTTCTTGTATTGTGCCTCCGTAAACGGCTGTTCATTACTTCCCTCTAATTCAATCCCAATAGCATAATCATTGCATTTATCCCGTCCTTGAAAGCTGGACAAGCCAGCGTGCCATGCACGATCTTGTAAGCTCACATACTGGGTAATTTGCCCATTTCGTTCAATAAAAAAATGAGCAGACACTCGCACTTGATAAATGGTTTCAAAATAAGGGTGAACGGTCGGATCAAGTTTACCAAGAAAGAAATCATCCACAAAGCCACCGCCAAATTGTTCTGGTGGCAGACTGATGTAATGAACAACTAACAGCGAAATATCTTCAGGATCGGGGCGTTGATCAAAATGCGGAGAGGGCAAATGTCGTATATTTTCCAACCAACCCTGTGAGTTTACCATCGGTTTTGCCCTCTAAAAAAGTGATTTTTGTGATCTTGATTCCAAAATTGAACAGTTTATTTTGCCAAATTTTGACTTGGCGTGCAAAGTGTAGCGGAATTTATTTTAACAAAAGGAAAACACTATGAAAATTCACCGCACTTTTAACCATGCCATCCAATCTTTTTCATTCAAAAAAGGCTTTACCTTAATTGAACTCATGATCGTGATTGCTATTGTGGCGATTCTAGCCACCATTGCTATTCCAAGCTATCAAAATTATACCAAAAAGGCCGCCATTTCAGAGCTGTTGCAGGCGGCTGCGCCTTATCGTTCCGAAGTGGAGCTGTGCGTTTATAATATTGGTAAACCTGAAGGTTGTAGTGCTGGCACTAACGGCATTCAAGCGGCATTGACAAGTGGCTTGGGGAAATATGTGAGTAGCATTGCAGTGTCTGATGGCAAAATCACCGTGAGTGGTAAAGGTAGCGTGAGTGATGTGAGTTATAGCCTTACTGCCGCAGGCTCAAACACCGCCGGCGTCACTTGGGCTGCTGATTGTGGCACAAACAAAGAGCTTTTCCCTTCTGGTTTCTGTAACTAAGGCGGAAATGATGCAACAACTATTTAGCCCCAATGTCACCAGCTGTGATGGAAAACTGTTTCAAATTACACCGCAGTTATGGCAACAAAATCAGCAACAGCAAGCCATTTTAATTCGCTATTTGGCTTGTCCCTTGGTGGAAGATGAACATTGCGTCTGGCTCGGGCTAGATAGTTTGGCGAATTTATCAGCCTGTGAAACTTTCTCGTTTCTCACGGGTAAAATGATTGAACCTGTGTTATTGGAAACCAAGGTACTCAAAGGCTTATTGCAAGATTTGGCTCCGCAAGCGTTGATGGTGCAAGAAAGCCCCGTGTTTTATCACGCTCAACCGCAAGAGAACGAAGACAAGCATCACTCGGCTCAACAAAGTGATGAGCCAGTGATCAAGTTGCTCAATCAAATTTTTGAAAACGCTCTTCATCAACAGGCGTCGGATATTCACCTTGAACCGCAACCCCAACATTTGCAGGTGCGTTTTCGGGTGGATGGCGTGTTGCAAAACCAACCGCCGATTGCCTTGAGCCTGTCTAGTCGAGTGATTTCTCGCTTAAAATTATTGGCGAAATTGGACATCAGCGAAACCCGTTTGCCACAAGATGGTCGCTTTCATTTTAAAACCACCTTTTCCGATATTTTGGATTTCCGCCTTTCCACCTTGCCGACCCCGTTGGGAGAAAAAGCCGTGTTGCGGATGCAGCAAAACAAGCCTGTACAATTGGCATTTTCAGATTTAGGCATGAACGCCGATCAGCAACAACGTTTTCAACAGGCGTTGGATCAACCGCAAGGATTAATTTTGGTCACGGGGCCAACTGGAAGCGGAAAAAGTATCACCCTTTACACTGCACTCTCCTATTTAAACCGTCCCGAAAAGCATATTATGACCGCCGAAGATCCCATTGAAATTCCGCTGTCAGGCATTATTCAGACTCAAATTAATCCCCAAATTGGCTTGGATTTCAGTCGGTTATTGCGAACCTTTCTGCGTCAAGATCCCGATATTATTATGCTCGGCGAAATTCGTGATGAAGAAAGTGCCGCAATGGCACTGCGTGCGGCTCAAACAGGGCATTTGGTGCTGTCAACTTTGCATACCAATGACGCAGCCTCAGCCATTCCACGTTTATTGCAATTAGGGATTAAACAACACGAAATTGACAACAGTTTATTGTTGGTGATCGCCCAACGGCTGGTGCGGAAACGTTGCCAAAAGTGCGGCGGAAAAGCGGACAGTTCCTGCGATTGTCATCAAGGCTACAAAGGGCGAATTGGTCTTTATCAATTTCTACAACCTGATTTGGATAACCAGTATCAATTGGATTTCAAGACGTTACAACTGGCAGGGGAGCAAAAGGTGGAGCAAGGAATTACGGATATAGCAGAAATTAAAAGAGTGCTAGGCAATTAACATTTATCCAAACCATCCCCTCTCCCTCTGGGAGAGGGTTAGGGTGAGGGTTTTTCTGTTCAATTAAATCATTTTACCCTCACCCCAGCCCTCTCCCAGAGGGAGAGGGGGTTGTACTGTGGAGCAAAATAAAATGAAACTCAAAATGTACCGCTGGCAAGCCCTCAATCGCCTTAACCAAAAACAAAAAGGTATGTTGATTGCCGAAACCGAACAAACTGCACGGCAACAATTATTTAGCCGTGGGCTACAACAAATTAAGTTGCAACAAAATTGGCAGCTGTCGACAAAACCGAGTTCGGCGGAGCTTTGCGATACCTTGTTGCAATTGGCGATCTTGCTTAAATCTGCCGTACCGTTAAAAAATAGTCTGTTGATTTTATTGCAAAATTGTACCAATATTCAGCTCAATCACTGGTTACGCCAACTGCTGGAACAAATTGAAACAGGGTTGTCTTTTTCGCAAGCCTTACAGCAACAAGGCAAATTTTTAAGCCTACAAGAACGCCAACTGATTCAAGTGGGCGAAATGACGGGCAAACTCGCCACGGTTTGTAGCCAAATTGCCGAACACCGCCAACAATCGGTGGCATTACAACGCAAATTACAGAAGATCCTGCTTTATCCTATGCTCGTTCTCGGTATTTCGCTACTTTTAACCGCCCTTTTACTGATCTTTATTGTGCCACAATTTGCCGATATGTACGGCAATAATCAGGCTCAATTGCCATTTTTTACTCAAGTGTTATTGTTCTTATCGGACGGATTACAACAATATTTTTGGTTGCTGATTTTGTTTATTGTAGGGTTGATTTTTCTGATTAAACAGCAATTAAAATCTTCCCTTTGGCTTAACCAACTCAAAACCAAATTGATCGCCAATACGCCCGTTCTTGGCACTATCGTTCAGCTATCAAGGCTGGTGAATTTCTGTCGGGGATTAGCCTTAATGCTCACCTCTGGCGTGCCATTAAACCAAGCCTTGCAATCTTTTTTACCCCAAAAGAAAAGCTGGCAAAGCAAGGTAGAATTGCAAGGGGATTTAACTCTGATTCAAGAAATCCAAGCCATATTGCACTGGATTGCACAGGGCTATGCTTTTTCTGCCGCCGTGGGATCGGGCTTGTTCCCAATGCAAGCCCAGCAAATGCTACAAGTGGGCGAACAATCGGGGCAGTTGTCTTCTATGTTGCAACATATCGCCGACAGCTATCAACAACAGCTGGATCACAAAATTGACCTGCTTTCGCAAATGTTAGAGCCGTTGTTAATGGTGGTTATTGGCGGACTGATTGGCTTGATTATGCTCGGGATGTATTTGCCAATCTTTAATATGGGATCGTTAATTCAATGATAATACTCGGATTTTGTGTGTTTGGTGGCTTACTTGGCGTTATTGTTCGGCATTATTTACAAAACTTAGCTATGCAAATTCAGCAAGAAATTTACCAAAGCTATGCGGATCTTTTCCCCGAAAATGCACCGCAGAATTGCCCCGAAAACTCTCGCTTAACGCCCATCAAGTGCGGTGGATTTTGGCTGTATTTTGGCGTAGGGGCGATCTTTTTTGGGGTAAATAGTGCGTATTTTGCCGAACCGCTACAAGCGTTGTTTTGGGTAAACTCAGGTGTACTGCTATTTTTAATCGCCAAAATTGACGGGCATTATCAATTTATTTCCGTCACCCATTGCCAACTGTTAATGGCATTAGGCATCACGGGAGCCTATTTCCAGTTTACTCCGATTTCCCTTGAACAAGCCTTGCAAAGCCTATTCTTTGGCTTTGTGGCGTTCTATCTCATTTTTTATCTCGCCCGTTGTTTTTATCAACAAGACGCCCTTGGGCGTGGTGACTATTGGCTAATGGGGGCATTAAGCAGTTTTCACCCGTGGCAACAACTGCCGTATTTGGTGTTTGTGGCGTGCTGTTCTGGGTTGCTGTTTGCTGGGTGGAAATGGGTAAAAGGGGCGAAAGTAGCGTATTTGCCGTTTGCCCCGTTTTTAGTGATTGGGCAGATTTTTTTATTGGGATTAAATATGGTAGGATAATTAAAAATAACATACAGGATGAAAAAATGACCTACATCATCGGACTGACAGGCGGTATCGGCAGTGGTAAAACCACGATTGCCAATTTTTTTGCAGAATTGGGCGTGCCATTGGTGGATGCGGATGTGGTGGCTCGTCAGGTGGTGGAAAAAGGATCACCTTTGTTGGAGCAAATTGCGGTGCATTTTGGGCAGGAAATTTTAACCGAACAGGGCGATCTGAATCGTGCAGTGTTGCGTGAAAAAGTGTTTAACAATGAAAGCGAGAAAACTTGGCTCAATCAGTTGTTACATCCTGCTATTCGGGCGGAATGTTTGGTTCAGTTGCAGGCTCAAACTGCCCCTTATGTGTTGTTTGTGGTGCCGTTATTAATTGAAAATAAATTGACCGCACTTTGTGATCGGGTGTTGGTGGTGGATGTGTCGGTTGAAACGCAATTAGAACGTGCCAGCCAGCGAGATAACAATAAACGGCAATTAATTCAACAGATTATCAATGCACAGGTGAGCCGAGAAACACGCTTAAGCGTGGCGGATGAGGTGATTAATAATGACGGTGATTTGGCACAAACAGAAAGCGAATTGCGGCAAAAAGTGCTAGAATTACACCAATTTTATTTAACCCTGAGTAAGAAAAAATGACAGACAGTTTTAGCGTAGCATGTCCAACCTGTAAAAAGCCCGTGGTTTGGTCGTCTGAAAGTGCTTATCGCCCGTTTTGTAGCAAGCGTTGCCAATTAATTGATTTAGGCGAATGGGCAGCGGAAGAAAAAGCCATTCCTTGTGACACCGCCGATTTTGCAGAAAATGCAGAATTTTCAGAAGATTGGGTGCGATAAGATGAATATTCAACATCAGCAAAAGAACGATCAAGGCGAATTTTTTGTGGTAGACGAAAATGGTAACAAGATTGCTGAACTGACCTATTTTCTCGTGGACGATCAAAACATTAATGCCAATCACACCTATGTATCAGAAGTATTGCGTGGGCAAGGGGTAGCAGATAAACTTTATCAAGCCTTGGTGGCGTTTATTCGTGAAAACGGTTTGAAATTAATCCCGAGTTGCAGTTATATTGCAGTGAAGTGGGAACGGGATAACAAATAGTCTACGCATAAATTCCAAAGTGCGGTTGAATTTTGCAAAATTTTTGCTAAAATTGACCGCACTTTCTTTGTTATAAAAGAAAGTTAAATTAGTTCGGTTGAAGCTAGTTGGAGAATAGGGAATTGACCCTATACCGACGAGGTAAAATCTTTCAGGTGCTGGTTTATTTAATCAGCGAGGACTGCTAGTGGACGAACCCTTGGAGAGATTTCGCACAGATTAATGTGGCGAAACGCCGAAGGCGAAAGAGTGAATGTTGTTGTAAAACAACCACTTCAAACGCTCAGGCAAAAGGACAGGGGCGAAAGGTTATTCCAGTTTTTACGCTGTTTGGCAGCGTATTCTTCTATGCTTTCCGCTACCTTGTATAAATTTTTTAAAATTTTTACGAGATTCATTATGTTAATTTCAGATTTTTTATCCGCTATTGATAGCTTTATTTGGGGGCCGCCGCTACTGATTTTATTAGCTGGCACAGGGCTTTATTTAACCCTACGGCTTGGCTTTATTCAAATTGTACAGTTACCACGTGCCTTGGGTTATATGTTTAAACGTGAGAAAGGTAATGGACAAGCGGGCGACGTGTCTGCTTTTGCCGCACTTTGTACCGCACTTTCGGCGACTATTGGCACGGGGAATATTGTTGGGGTAGCGACTGCTATTCAAACCGGTGGACCGGGGGCAATGTTTTGGATGTGGTTAGTGGCCTTGTTAGGGATGGCGACCAAATATGCCGAGGGATTGTTGGCGGTCAAATATCGAGTGCGTGATAAAAATGGCTTTATGGCGGGCGGTCCGATGTACTATATTGAACGTGGACTAGGGCTTAAATGGTTGGCAAAATTATTTGCGATTTTTGGCGTGTTGGTGGCGTTTTTTGGCATTGGGACGTTTCCGCAAATTAATGCAATCACCCATGCCATGCAAGATTCTTTCAATGTGCCAGTCGGCATCACGGCAGCGGTGGTGACGGCGTTGGTGGCAGCGATTATCTTGGGGGGCGTAAAACGCATTGCCAAGGCATCGACTTTAATTGTGCCATTTATGGCGATACTTTATGTGCTTACGTCGTTGGTAATTTTACTGTTCAATGCCGATAAAATACCGGCAGCGATTTCCTTAATTATCCAGAGTGCGTTTAATCCGCAAGCGGCTATCGGTGGGGCATTAGGGTTAACCGTGATGAAAGCCATTCAAGCTGGCGTTGCTCGGGGGATTTTTTCTAACGAGGCCGGCTTAGGCTCGGCCCCCATTGCGGCAGCAGCGGCACAAACGAAAGAACCTGTACGCCAAGGGTTGATTTCTATGACAGGGACATTTTTAGATACCATTATTGTGTGTTCCATGACAGGACTGGTGTTGGTGATAACAGGTGTTTGGAACGGTCCCACAGAGGGGGCAGCAGCCACCAATTTAGCTTTTGCTCAAGGGTTAGGTTCAAGCATGGGGGCGACCATTGTGACGATTGGCTTGCTGTTTTTTGCGTTTACCACGATTTTAGGTTGGTGTTATTATGGCGAACGTTGTTTTGTGTATCTGTTTGATATTCGAGGCATTAAAGTTTACCGTGCGATTTTTATTATGCTGGTCGCTTGTGGGGCGTTTATTGAATTAAAAACGATCTGGATTTTAGCCGATATTGTGAATGGTTTAATGGCGTTTCCAAATTTGGTGGCATTGATTGGTTTGCGTCATGTGATTGTGAATGAAACAAAGGATTATTTCCGACGCTTACAGGACGGTGAATTGCATGATCATGCGTTAGCCACGGCGATGAAATAAAGCTGATTTTTTGTTGAAACCACGTTATGATAAACGTGGTTTTTTTATTAGGACGAAATATGCCAACTTTAATTTTCTTACATGGATTACTTGGCACCAAAGCCGATTGGCAAGCCATTATCGAAAAATTGCAAAAAAATGCACCGCAGTTTGATTGCTTTGCATTGGATTTGCCATTTCATGGTGAAAATAAGCAAGTAGAAGTAACGGATTTTGAGCAAACCGCTCAATTTATTTCACAGCAAATCCAGCAGAAAATTCAAAATAAGCCTTATATTTTAGTGGGTTACTCATTAGGTGGACGGCTAGCATTATATTATGCGTTGCATTCCCATTGTGCAAAAGGCCATTTACAAGGGGTGATTGTAGAGGGGGCGAATTTAGGGCTGAACAATGAACAGGAAAAGCAACAACGTTGGCAAAACGATCAACAATGGGCCAAACGGTTTATAACGGAATTGCCTGAAACGGTGTTGCAAGATTGGTATCAACAGCCGGTTTTTTCGCATTTGACTGGCCTACAACGTGCGGCATTAATTGCTAAACGTGCGACAAACTGCGGTGAAAATGTCGGGAAAATGTTATTAGCAACCAGTTTAGCGAAACAGCCAGAGCTGAGTGAAAAAGTGCGGTCTAAAATATTGCCAATTTATTATATGGTGGGCGAACGAGATCAGAAATTTACGCAATTAGCGATACAAAAAAATTTGTCATTTTGTACCATTCCACAAGCAGGGCATAATGCCCATTTAGAAAATCCCCAAGCCTTTGCGGAACAATTACAGCGTTTTGCTTTTGAGATCGCAAAAGTTCCGTTATAATGACCGTACTTTTTATTAAAAACAATATAAGGACATTTTTATGCAAAATCCAAAAGATGATGTGCTTTACGCCCCGATTGAATGGGTCGATCACAGCAACGGTTACAGCGATATTCTTTATCATAAATCCACTGATGGCATTGCCAAAATTACCATTAACCGCCCTGAAGTGCGTAATGCGTTTCGTCCACAAACCGTGAAAGAAATGATTAACGCCTTTGCAGACGCACGTTTTGATGAAAAAATTGGTGTGATTGTGTTAACCGGTCAAGGCGAAAAAGCGTTCTGTTCTGGCGGTGATCAAAAAGTACGTGGTGACTACGGCGGTTATAAAGACGAAAGCGGTGTACATCATTTAAATGTATTAGATTTTCAACGTGATATTCGCACTTGCCCGAAACCTGTGGTGGCCATGGTGGCTGGTTATGCCATTGGTGGTGGTCACGTGTTGCATATGTTGTGTGATATTACCGTGTCTGCGGATAACGCCATTTACGGTCAAACAGGACCGAAAGTGGGATCCTTTGACGGTGGTTGGGGGGCAAGTTATATGGCTCGCCTTGTGGGTCAGAAAAAAGCCCGTGAAATCTGGTTCTTATGCCGTCAATACAACGCCCAAGAGGCCTTGGATATGGGCTTGGTTAATACGGTTGTGCCTTATGCGGATTTAGAGAAAGAAACTGTGCGTTGGTGTCGTGAAATGTTGCGTAACAGCCCGATTGCGTTGCGTTGCTTAAAAGCGGCATTAAACGCCGATTGTGACGGACAAGCGGGTTTACAAGAACTTGCAGGCAATGCGACAATGTTGTTCTATATGACCGAAGAAGGGCAAGAGGGACGCAATGCGTTTAATGAAAAACGCGCCCCTGATTTTAGTAAGTTTAAGCGGAATCCTTAATTTTACCCTCACCCTAGCCCTCTCCCATTGGGAGAGGGGATTTTTAGGAGATTAAGATGGTTGAACAAATTACCCGACTAAAACAACGCTTTGAGCATTATCAAAAAGCACTGACTCAGTTAATGGAAGCTGTTGAGAAATATTCAAATACGCAAGAAAATATCATCAAAGAAGGCTTGATCCAACGTTTTGAATTTACCCATGAATTGGCGTGGAAATTGATGAAAGATATTTTGCAGTATGAGGGGGATTTTGAGGGAGGTTCAAGAACCGCAACTCGTGAAGCCTTTAATTTGGGTTATATTTCTCAGGGCGAAGTTTGGATGGAAATGATTAAAACGAGAAATCTTACAGTACATACCTATAATGAAGATATTTTAGAAGATGAGTTCAATAAAATTATTTCTCAATATTTCCCTTTACTTCTTGAGTTCAGACAAAAAGTAGAAACCCTATGCCAAAATTTGGATTAAGCGATAAATCAATCAAACAAATTCAGGATATTTTGCGAAAATATCCCGAAATAGAGCAAGCGATTATTTACGGTTCTCGGGCCATGGGCAATTATCGTGAGGGTTCGGATGTTGATTTAACTTTAAAGGGCGAAAATGTCACCCAACAAACTTGCGGTAAAGTTTGGCTAGATTTAGACGATTCTTATTCCCCTTATTTATTTGATCTTTCCGTTTATCATTTATTAACCAATCCTAATTTTATTGCTCAAGTTGACAAGTTTGGGCAGGTGTTTTATCAAAGAGAAAATAATGAGAAGTTATAATTTATATCGTTACAGCATTCCCGTTGACAGTCAGTTAATTCTCCGCAACCGTTTTTTAAAAAAACGAGAGGGCTTGTTGGTGCAAGTGGTTTGTGGTGAACACGAGGGATGGGGCGAAATTGCACCGTTGCCAGAATTTAGCCAAGAAACGCTGGAACAGGCTCAACAGCAAGCCATTGATTGGTTAAGCCGTTGGGATAAGGCACGTTCTTGCAATGAAAAATTGCCGTTAAAGGATGAGGAGGTTTATCCCTCTGTGGCCTTTGGGTTGAGCTGTGCGTTGGCGGAGTTGAAAGGTAAATTGGGTGAGCAAGGCAATTATCAAACCGCCCCGCTGTGTTATGGCGATCCTGATGAATTGTATGAGCCACTGGATCAAATGCAAGGCGAAAAAGTGGCGAAAATTAAGGTCGGCATGTATGAGGCCAATCGGGACGGATTAATTGCCGATATGTTGTTGGAGGCCATTCCTGATTTGCATTTACGCCTTGATGCAAATCGCAGTTGGACGCCAGTTAAAGCGGCCATGTTTGCGAAATATGTCAAACCTGAATACCGTTCTCGCATTCAATTTTTAGAAGAACCTTGTAAAACTCGTGAGGAAAGTCGTCAATTTGCGGCTGAAACAGGCATTGCCATTGCGTGGGATGAATCGGTGCGTGAACCGGATTTTGTGGTGCAAGCGGAGCCAAATGTGGCAGCGATTATCATTAAACCGACCTTGGTGGGCAGCATTGAAAAATGTGTGCGTTTGATTGAACAGGCCCACGCTTGCGGTTTAAAAGCGGTGATCAGTTCTTCTATTGAAAGCAGTTTTGGTTTAACGCAATTAGCACGTTTAGCCCAACAATATACGCCAAATATGGTGCCAGGGTTGGATACGTTAGATCTGATGGAACATCAAATTGTGCGAACTTGGCCAGATTCAACCTTGCCTGTGATTGATTTGGATTCGGAATTTATTGAGAAAATCACGGTCTAAAAGGTTAGACCACATTTTATTAAGCTGAGTTTTTGTAAAAAATCGTTATAATGCCTCAGATTACAGCAAAAGGATAAGATTATGTCGCTATCTGCACGCATTTTGTTATTAAATGGCCCGAACTTGAATATGTTAGGGGCGAGAGAGCCAAAGCATTATGGCTCGCTGTCGTTGTCGCAAATTGAACAGCATTTACAGCAGCTTGCTCAACACTGCGGTGTAAAATTGGATTGTTTTCAAGCCAACAGTGAGGAAAAGTTGATTGATAAAATTCACCAAAGTTTTCAGCAAGTGGATTTTATTATTATCAATCCGGCGGCTTATACCCACACGAGCGTGGCCTTGCGTGATGCGTTGTTAGCGGTGGCTATCCCTTTTGTGGAAGTGCATTTGTCCAATATTCATAAACGTGAGCCGTTTCGTCATCATTCTTATTTTAGTGATGTGGCGGAGGGCGTGATTTGTGGATTGGGGGCAAAAGGTTACGAATATGGATTGGATTTTGCCGTGCAATTTTTAGCAAAAAAAGCAGAAAATCGTTAAATTTTCACTAAATTTGCATAAATTCGCATAAAATTGTCGCCAAAAGCCACTTTTTCGGGTAATCTTGTTTTTCTCAAAAAGAGCAGAATTTTTTCACCGCACTTTGATGATTCATTGGGTTATTAAAGTGATGTAAAGTGCGGTTCGTTTTTATATTATTTTTCAGGAAATCTACATTATGGCAATGGATATTCGTAAAATCAAAAAATTGATCGAATTAGTTGAAGAATCAGGCATTATGGAATTGGAAATCTCCGAGGGAGAAGAATCCGTTCGTATTAGCCGTGGTACACCGGCACCAACTGCGGTGCAATATCAGCTCCCAGCCGCCGCACCGGCTCCAGTCGCACCAGCACCTGTTGCACCAACGGCAACAGCAACCGCAACGCCAGCACCTGTCGCACAAGAAGTATCAGGTCACCAAGTGCGTTCACCAATGGTGGGGACATTCTATCGTAGCCCAAGCCCAGAGGCAAAAGCCTTTGTGGAAGTGGGACAAGCGGTGAAAGTGGGCGATGCCCTTTGTATCGTGGAAGCCATGAAGATGATGAACCGCATTGAAGCGGACAAAGCTGGCGTGGTGAAAGCCATTTTAATTAATGACGGTGATGCGGTTGAGTTTGACGAACCGTTAATCGTGATTGAATAATATTTTCTAATGGGCGGTATTGCCCATTATTTTTATCTTCCCCAATTTTAATCTGGAATAATCTTATGTTAGAAAAAGTGGTTATTGCCAATCGCGGTGAAATTGCCTTACGTATTTTACGTGCATGTAAAGAACTCGGCATTAAAACCGTTGCGGTACATTCTACCGCCGACCGTGATTTAAAACATGTTTTATTGGCTGATGAAACCGTATGTATCGGCCCCGCCCCCTCAACCAAAAGTTATTTAAATGTGCCGGCGATTATTGCAGCCGCTGAAGTGACCGGGGCGGATGCGATTCACCCTGGTTATGGTTTCTTATCGGAAAATGCGGATTTTGCCGAACAAGTCGAATGTTCAGGCTTTACCTTTATTGGTCCAACCGCTGATGTGATTCGCTTAATGGGCGACAAAGTGTCTGCCATTAATGCCATGAAAAAAGCTGGCGTGCCTTGTGTACCGGGTTCCGATGGCCCATTGGGTTCAGATATGGCGAAAAATAAAGAAATTGCCAAACGTATCGGTTTCCCTGTGATTATTAAAGCCTCCGGTGGCGGTGGCGGTCGTGGTATGCGTGTGGTGCGTAATGCGGAAAGCCTCGAAGAAAGTATTGCCATGACCAAAGCGGAAGCCAAAGCGGCCTTTAATAACGATATGGTGTATATGGAAAAATACTTGGAAAACCCACGTCACGTGGAAATTCAAGTATTAGCCGATACCCACGGCAATGCGGTTTACCTTGCTGAACGTGATTGTTCAATGCAACGTCGTCACCAAAAAGTAGTAGAAGAGGCACCGGCACCGGGGATTTCTGAGCAAGTTCGTCAAGATATTGGTTCACGTTGTGCCAATGCTTGTGTGGAAATTGGTTATCGTGGTGCGGGGACTTTTGAGTTCTTGTATGAAAATGGCGAGTTCTATTTTATTGAAATGAATACACGTATTCAGGTAGAACATCCTGTGACAGAAATGATCACGGGCGTAGACTTGGTGAAAGAGCAACTTCGCATTGCGGCTGGCTTGCCACTTTCAATTAAACAAGCGGATATTAAAGTCAAAGGTCATGCGATTGAATGTCGTATTAATGCGGAAGACCCAAAAACATTCTTACCATCACCGGGTAAAGTGGTGCATTTGCATTCACCGGGCGGATTAGGTGTGCGTTGGGATTCCCATGTGTATGCTGGTTATACCGTGCCACCGCATTATGACTCCATGATTGCGAAATTAATTGTGTATGCCGATACCCGAGAAGGGGCGATTCGCCGTATGCAGAATGCTCTATCCGAAACCATTATTGATGGCATTAAGACCAATATTCCGTTACATCATTTAATTTTGGAGGATAAGAACTTCCAAAAAGGTGGGGCGAATATTCATTATCTCGAGAAGAAGTTGGGTATTTCAGAATAGTAAAAAGAGAGTGGATTGTCAGGATCCACTTTTTTATTAGGAGAGAACATGACATTACAACAACGTTATCGGCAAGCTGCACGTGAGGCACGTTGGGCGTTAGGATTAACCATTCTTTACATGATTGGCTGGGCAGTTTGTGCTTATTTGCCAGATAACAGTGCAGGCCCCTTGGGTTTTCCTTTGTGGTTTGAATTATCTTGTATTTATCTGCCTGTTTTGTTTATTGTGGTGGCCCATTGGCTGATTAAAATTGTGTATCAAGACATTGATCTTGACATTTCAACGGAAAAGGACCGCACTTTATCAAATTCGCAAGATAAGGACATCACATCATGAACTTAGGGATTATTTTTCCTTTAATTATTTATTTAGCTTTTGTATTTGGTGCCGCAGTTTATGCGTACGTAAAACGGTCAAAAGGTGATTTTTTAACCGAATACTATGTGGGAAACCGCTCCATGACCGGCTTTGTGTTAGCCATGACCATTGCCTCCACCTATGCCAGTGCCAGTTCTTTTGTGGGGGGGCCGGGGGCGGCCTATAAATATGGCTTGGGTTGGGTGTTGTTAGCCATGATCCAAGTGCCAGCGGTGTGGTTAGCTTTAGGGGCGTTAGGCAAAAAATTCGCCTTGTTATCTCGTGAAAGTAAGGCATTGACAATCAATGATTTACTGCTTTATCGTTATAAAAATAAAGCCCTTGTTTGGATTGCAGGCATTGCCTTATTAATTGCCTTTTTTGCCGCCATGATGACTCAATTTATCGGCGGTGCCAGATTGTTATCCACCACTATCGGGATTTCTTATACCAGTGCCTTGTTAATTTTTGCAGCCACTGTCGGTATTTATACCTTTATCGGCGGATTCCGAGCCGTCGTGCTGACGGATACCATTCAAGGCACGGTGATGATTTTAGGTACATTGATTTTACTCGGTGCGGTGATTTATGCCACCGGTGGGCCAGAAAGTGCGGTGCAAAAACTGACTGAAATCGATCCGCAGTTAGTCAGCCCTTATGGCCCCAATGACATGCTAGGCTTTCAATTTATGGCATCATTTTGGGTGTTAGTCTGCTTTGGCGTGGTGGGCTTGCCTCATACCGCCGTGCGTTGTATGGCGTTCAAAGATAGCAAGGCTTTACACCGTGGCATGTTAATTGGCACCATTATTCTCAGCGTGATTATGTTAGGCATGCACTTAGCCGGTGCGTTAGGGCGAGCCGTCATTCCGGATTTAACCATTCCCGATCAAGTGATCCCAACCCTAATGTTGCAAGTGTTACCGCCGATAGTGGCAGGGATTTTCTTGGCGGCTCCCATGTCAGCGATTATGTCCACCATTGATGCGCAATTAATCCAATCCTCAGCGATTTTCGTGAAAGATTTGTATTTATCCGCCAAACCAGAAATGGCCACCAATCAGAAAAAAATCAGTTGGTTTTCTTCCATTATCACGCTGACTATTACGGTGCTTTTGGTGCTAGCGGCTTTAAATCCGCCTGATATGATTATTTGGCTAAACTTGTTCGCCTTTGGTGGACTAGAAGCCGCCTTTTTATGGGTGATTGTACTCGGGATTTATTGGGATAAAGCCAATGCTACTGGGGCCATTAGTTCTATGGTGACAGGTTTGGCTTGTTATATTTTATTGGTGCAATTAAAAGGCGTAGATTTAACGTCCTTGCCTGAGGCTTTGCAATATGTGGTACAAGGGATTAAATTATTCAGCAAATTCCACGAAATCGTGCCGTCTTTGGTGTGGGGGTTGATTGCGTTCTTAGTGGGTAATCGGTTTGGGGTGAGAAACCAAAGAACCTAGCACTTACGTACTAGGTTAAGCATTATGACGCTACTCCGTAGCTGTATCAAGATGCGGAACATCGTCACTTCGTTAGCCCTGTACGCAAGTGCAGGGCTTATTCATTCTCCAAGCTATCCTTAAACGCCAAATATTCTTCCAATAACTCAATCGCACTTAAACAGCGTTCACGGCGTTGTTTGGTGCTTGCAATTTGTGGCTCAATGACCATTTTTTGGTCTGCGGTGGCAAGGCTGAGTTCAATTTCTTGCTGTGCTAATTTTTCATTCAGAGCATGCAAAGCCTCATAATATTTGACCAATTTTTCACGTGGTGGCAGTAATTCAATTTGTTGGCGTAGCTGATCACGTTTATTTAAAACAGGTTTCTTTTCTACCGCAGTTTGTGGGGTTTGTAATAAGCGAATGGCATCTTGTAATGCAGTGTATTGTGCGACCAGTTTTTCCGTAAAAAAGGCAAATTGAGCCTGATCCTGTTCGCTAAGTCGTTGCAGTTGCTGGAAACATTGTTGCATTTCATTTAAATAGAAATCAACGGTTTGAAAATTCTCACTAAATAACATGGGGTCGAATTTGTTATAAAGGGTTTCTTGTTTGAGATGTACATATTGTTGTGCTAATTCAACAATATATTGATTTAATTGGCCTAAAAGTGCGGTGTGATTTTTCATATTTTTATGGAGAAATCCCCCTAACATTCATTAGGGGGAAAAGGGGTTAAAGAACCATGGCGGCAATCCAGCCGAATGCAATTAATGGAATGTTGTAGTGTAAGAATGTCGGCACCACGCTGTCCCAAATGTGGTCATGTTTGCCATCTACATTTAAGCCAGAAGTTGGGCCTAAAGTAGAATCCGAGGCCGGTGAACCCGCATCACCTAAAGCGGCTGCGACCCCCACAATAGACACCGTAGCGAGTGGTGAGAATCCCACAGCAATACATAATGGCACATAAATAGACGTGATAATCGGTACGGTGGAGAATGAGGAGCCGATCCCCATGGTGATAAATAACCCCACCAATAACATTAAGAAAGCGGTGAGTCCTTTATTATCTTGTCCAAGGCCTTGGCTAAAGACTTCCACTAATTGTGTCACGCCACCGGTTTCATTGATTACATTGGCAAAACCTGAGGCGGCAATCATCACAAAGCCGATCATAGCCATTAAACGTAAACCTTGTTGGAAAATATCGTTGCTTTCTTTTAAGCGGAAGATGCCACATACCGCAAAGATGATTAAGCCAGCCAAACCGCCAATAATGGTGGAGCTAGTGAATAATTGTAATGCAAAGGTGACCACGATAGCCACCACGCTGACCCAAGCGTGGAATGGCTTGATGTTGGCAATATGTTGCTCAATTTCAGCCGTGGTCGGTTCTGCCGTAGTAACGGCATATTCTCTCGGTTTGCGATAGCTGACAAAAATAGCAAATAATAAGCCTAAAATCATGCCAGTGACAGGAATCGCCATGGCCATGGAAACTTCAGCGACGCTAGTATGTACGCCTAATGACGCCCCCACTTCGTTGATATTTTTGACTAAAATGCTTTCAATAAAGATTTTCCCAAAGCCCACTGGCAACAACATATAGGTAGCCGTTAAACCAAAGGTTAACACACAAGCCACGGCACGGCGATCCAGTTTTAAGCGGTTAAAAATACTTAATAACGGTGGCACCACAATAGGAATAAAGGCAATATGCACTGGCAACAGGTTTTGAGAGGAGATCGCAAACGCCACTAAAACGGCCAAAATAAAATACTTAAAACCAGCGACGGAACTGCCACTTGGTTGTTTGCCAAGGCGTTTGATCACTTTGTAGGCGAGTAAATCGGTGATACCCGATTTAGAAATCGCCACGGCGAACGCCCCTAAAATAGCGTAGTTCATGGCCACTTCGGCACCACCACCTAAACCGCCGGTAAACACTTCAATGGTTTTCGATAACCCAAGACCACCGGTTAAGCCTGCGGTTAAGGCAGAAATCACTAAGGCGATCACGACATTGATACGTAATAAACTCAGCACGAGCAATACGATGATGGAAATAACAACAGGATTGGTCAGCATAGATTTTATGTCCTTATATTTATAATGAATGATTTAAATGTACTCAAAAAAATGAATTTGTCTAGGGGATTTGAAAAATTTTTATAAAAATAACCGCACTTTTTTGAATTAAATAAGGAATGTTCAATAAAGTGCGGTAAAAAATAAGGAATTTTTATTTTGTATCAACAATATGCGGAAATCCACCCAGTTGTTTAAGGTGGTTCACCATATAACAAAATAATTCTGCGGTACGTTCGGTATCATACAAAGCAGAATGGGCTTGTTTGTTATCAAAGGGGATCTTGGCCACTTGACAGGCTTTCACTAACACCGTTTGACCGAACATTAATCCGCTTAAACTGGCCGTATCCATGGTACTAAAAGGATGAAACGGATTACGTTTGACCCCTGTTCTTTCCGCTGCCGCCATGATAAATCCCTGATCAAAGGCCGCATTATGCGCCACGATAATCGAACGCTGACAATCGGCATCTTTTTGTCCACGACGCACCAGTTGGAACAGGCCTGTAATAGCGTCTAATTCTGAAACCGCCACGGCTTGGCGGAGCGGATTATCTAAATCAATACCATTGATTTTCATGGATTCAGGGTTAATATTCGCATTATGAAACGGCTTAATATGGCAATGATAGGTTTGATCCATTTCGAGCAAACCTTGATCATTCATTTTTAAGGTAATCGCCGCCAATTCTAACAACGCATCCGTCTGACAATTCAGCCCTGCCGTTTCTACGTCAATAATCACTGGGTAATAACCACGAAAACGATTTTTCAGTAAGTGATAATCAGGGATTTTATTTTCTTCTGTCATAAATAATAAGTCACCAAAAGTCCCCTCTCCCTCTGGGAGAGGGCTAGGGTGAGGGTTAATTGCCTAAGGCCGATTTTGCTTGTTTATTTTCGATAAATTCGATTTTGTAACCGTCTGGATCTTCCACAAAGGCAATAACCGTGGTGCCGCCTTTGACAGGACCAGGTTCACGAGTGACATGACCGCCAATGGCTTTTACTGCTTGGCAAGTCGCATAAATATCATCAACACCGATAGCAATATGCCCATAAGCGGTGCCGAGTTCGTATTGTTCCACGCCCCAGTTGTAGGTTAATTCAATCACGGCTGATTCGTCCTCGTCTGCATAACCTAAAAAGGCAAGGGAATATTTGTATTCGGGATTTTCGCTGGTGCGTAACAAACGCATGCCTAATACGTCTTGATAAAATTTAATGGAACGATCTAAGTTACCGACACGTAACATGGTGTGTAAAATTCGCATGATTTTTTCCTTTCTACTAAAAAAAATTTGTGGCAATTATGCCACAAATTTGCGTAAAAATCAGGTTTTAATCGGCTTATTCTGCGTCTTTATATTCCGCCATAAACTCTTGGGCTTTTTCCACCATATTTTTTGAACCAATAAATAACGGTACACGTTGGTGCAGTTCATTTGGTTGAATATCTAGGATCCGACCATAACCGTCACTGGCTAATCCGCCGGCTTGTTCGGCTAAGAATGCCATTGGATTGCCCTCATAAAGTAAGCGAAGTTTGCCGTTCGGATAATTGGTTGCACTTGGATAAATATAAATGCCACCTTTTAACATATTACGGTGGAAATCCGATACCAATGAACCGATATAACGTGAGGCATAAGGGCGTTGTGTGGCAGGATCTTCTTCTTGGCAATATTTGATGTATTTTTTCACCCCTTGTGGGAATTTAAGATATTGCCCCTCATTAATGGAGTAAATTTTGCCTGAATGTGGCATTTGGAAGTTTTCATGGGATAGGCAAAATTCCCCTAAAGTTGGGTCATAAGTAAAGCCATTTACGCCGTTGCCCGTCGTATAGACTAACATCGTTGAGGAGCCATACACCACATACCCCGAGGCTACTTGTTTATTCCCTGGTTGCATAAAGTCCTCTAAGGTAACAGGCGTACCAAGTGGAGTCACACGGCGATAAATAGAGAAAATCGTCCCCACTGACACATTCACATCAATATTAGATGAACCGTCCAGCGGATCGGTTAAAATCACATAACGTGCATTACGCCCACGTTCGGTGTCAAAAGCCACGATTTCATCTTCTTCTTCGGAGGCAAAACCGGCCACATCTTCACGTGCCATTAAGGCATGTTTAAAGGTGTCATTGGCAATCACATCCAGTTTCATTTGGCTTTCACCTTGCACATTTTGGTTGCCTGCATAACCTAAAATATCATTGGTTAAGCCAGCTCGATTAATGTCACGGTGAATCACTTTGGCCACTAAACGAATGGAAGAAAGAATACCCGATAACGCCCCTTTGGCATTCGGGTATTCGGCTTGTTTTTCAATAATAAACGCATCTAAGGTTTTCATAATTAGCATCTCATTTTAATAGTAGAAAGAAAAGTTAGGTATTTTTCACCGCAGTTTATAGACGAAACCACCCTGTTGGATTATGATAGCAACATTCCCGTTTTATCAACATGACAAATATTCAAATATGTGATCTAACGCACAAATTTTTGTCTTATTTGTCTATTTTCAATCAGATTAAAGAGCAAAAAATGACAAAACAACATATTCATATTTTAGGCGTGTGTGGTACTTTTATGGGCGGTGTCGCTATGATTGCCAAACAAATGGGCTATCATGTCACCGGTTCAGATACCAATGTGTATCCGCCTATGTCCACGTTTTTAGAGCAAAGTGGCATTGACATTATTCCCCATTTTGAAATTTCTCAACTGCAACCGGCCCCCGATATGGTGATTGTGGGCAATGCCATGAAACGTGGCAACCCTTGTGTTGAGTATGTGTTAGAAAATCAACTGCCGTTTATGTCAGGACCACAATGGTTACATGATCATTTATTGCGTAACCGTTGGGTGTTTGCGGTTTCAGGTACGCACGGCAAAACTACTACCACAGGCATGTTAACTTGGATTTTAGAGCAAAATGGCTTAAATCCAGGTTTTTTAATCGGCGGCATTGCGGGTAATTTTGGTGTTTCTGCACGTTTTACTGACAGCCCTTATTTTGTGATTGAGGCAGATGAATATGATACGGCCTTTTTTGATAAACGTTCTAAATTTGTCCATTACAACCCAAAAACCTTAATTATCAACAATATCGGTTTCGATCATGCGGATATTTTTGATGATTTACAGGCGATTCAACGCCAATTTCACCATATGATTCGTACCATGCCACAATCTGGCCTAGTGCTTTCGGTGGCGGAAGAACAAAGTGTGAAAGAAACTTTAGACATGGGTTGTTGGTCCGCACAACAATTTTTAGGCAAAGATCAAGAATGGCACGCTGAACGCATTAGCCATGACTGCACCCATTTTGCCGTGTTTCATAAAGGCGAAAAGGCCGCTGAAGTGCAATGGAACATTGTCGGTCAACACAATATGCACAACGCTTTAATGGCCATTGCGGCTGCACATCATGCTGGCATTTCAGTGCAAAATGCTGCCCAAGCCTTGAGTTCCTTTGTGAATGCCAAACGTCGTTTAGAAGTGAAAGGTACCGTGAATGGCGTCACGGTTTATGATGATTTTGCCCATCACCCAACAGAAATTCAAGCCACGTTGACCGCACTTCGTGACAAAGTCGGCGGTGGCGTACGAATCTTAGCCGTGCTAGAACCTCGTTCCAACACCATGAAAATGGGACATCATAAAGATGAAATCGCCCCAGCGTTAGTGCGAGCAGATAATGTGTTTTTACTGCAACCCGATAATATCCCATGGGAAGTGGCCGAAATTGCCGCCGATTGTGTTCAACCTGTTAAATGGGCAGCCAATGTGGATAAATTGGTGGAGTTTGTGGTAGCCGAAGCCCAACCAACGGATCATATTTTAGTGATGTCTAATGGTAGTTTTGGTGGGATTCATCAGAAATTGTTGGATGGGTTGGCGAAGTAAAATCGCTAAATAAAAATAGTACAAAAAGCACCGCAATTTAGGCCTAAACTGCGGTGCTTTTTAATGATTTTTTTACAATTTTTGTGATCTTGATTCCAAAAGCAAACAAATTATCTTGGTTTCTACTGAGATCCCCATAAAATTCACTCACCATAACAATCGTGCTGTGTCGTTGCAAATCCTTTTGCTGGGCGTATAATATAACAGCACACTGCACCAAAGGTGAGTGAGCAATGATTATTTCTTTTAAACATAAAGGGCTAGAACGCTTTTTTAGGACAGGTTCAACCGCTGGGATTCAGGCGAAGCATAAAAATAAATTAAGTTTTCAACTGGCAACGTTACATAAGGCAACATCACCGCTAGATATGGATCAGGCAAATTGGAATTTACATGCGTTAAAAGGCAATTTAGCTGGGCATTGGTCAATTAGCGTAAGTGGAAATTGGCGTTTAACCTTTAAATTTAATGGCGGAAATGCCGAAGTTGTTGATTATCAAGATTATCATTAGGGAGTCGAAAAATGGAAATGTACAATCCGCCCCACCCTGGCAAAATTTTAAAAGAATATATGGGTGATATTAGCGTAACCGATATGGCGAAACATTTAGGCGTGCCAGCTTCAGAGTTAAGCCAAATTTTAAAATGCAAAAAAGGGATTTCTGCAGAGATGTCGTTACGTTTAAGTAAGGCTTTTGAGACGCATGATGAACTCTGGTTAAAATTGCAAAATCAATATGATTTATGGCAAGCGAAAAATGCAAAAGACGTTACTTATCAACAGATTAAGCCAGTGTTTACTGCTCCAGCTTATGCTTAAAAATACATAAAAAACTACCGCAGTTTCAAACTGCGGTAGTTTTTGGGATTTTTTTAATCCGCCGAATAATACAACTTCCCAATCTCAATTCGTTCACGGCCTGTTTCTAAACGCCATTTGTTGCTGTCACGTAAGGAATACACGCAGCCACAATATTCTTGTTGATAGAAACGTTCACGTTTGCTGATTTCAATCATACGGGCCGAGCCACCGCCTTTTCGCCAGTTGTAATCCCAATAAACCACGTCATCATAATGACTGGCGGCACGGTGGCCACAATCGTTGATTTGGTTCATGTCTTTCCAGCGAGAAATGCCTAAGCAACTGGTAAATACAGGAAACCCATTTTCGTGGGCATATTGAGCGGCTTTTTCAAAACGCATATCAAAGCACATGGTGCAACGGATGCCACGTTCGGGTTCCCATTCCATGCCCTCGGCTTTTTTGAACCAGGTTTTGCGGTCGTTTTCGTAGTCATCATCCACGTCAATAAAAGGAATATTGTGTTTTTCTGCAAAGCGAATATTTTCCTCTTTGCGGATCATATATTCTTTTAATGGGTGAATATTGGGGTTGTAAAAATAAATGGTAAATTCAATGCCCGAGGCTAAAATCGCCTCCATGACTTCGCCTGAACAAGGGGCACAACAAGAATGCAACAGCAATTTGTTGTGTCCGTTTGGCAGGTCTAATTTGGGGCGAACAAAAGGGGCATTGGGATCCTTACGTTCTTTACGCTTTCTTTGTTTCGGTTCAAAGTGAATTTGATTATTTTCCATATTAATAACGTCTGTCTACAGATAAGTAAGCCAAGGAAATCAAGGCTTGTTTGTAAATACTATCAGGCAATACGGCAATGGCATCTACGGCATTTTGCGCCTCTTGTTTTGCTCGTGCCATGGCATGATCTAAGGATTTATGTTCCGCCATAATCGCCAATACGTCATCAATAATTTCACGCTGACCACCTTGTAAAATGGCGTTGCGAATCAGTTCACGTTGGCTTGCTGTACCTTGTTGCATAGCGTGTAATAATGGCAATGTCGGCTTGCCCTCGGCTAAATCATCACCCACATTTTTGCCCAACGCCACAGCATTCGCACTGTAATCCAATACATCATCCACCAACTGAAACGCCGTGCCAACATAGCGACCGTAAAGCTGTAAGCCTCGTTCAATTTCTTCATTAGCGTTCGCTAACACCGCTGCCGCTTGAGCTGATACTTCAAATAAGCGTGCGGTTTTGCGGTAGATGACTTTCATGTAATCTTCTTCTGAAGTATCCGGATTATGCACATTCATTAATTGTTGCACTTCGCCCTCGGCCAACACATTCGTGGCATCGGACATGATTCGCAACATTTTTAATGAATTTAATTTTGCCATTAATTGAAAGGCACGAGTATAGATAAAATCGCCCACTAAGACGGCTGCTGCATTGCCAAACTCTGCGTTCGCTGTCGGCTTGCCACGGCGTAGCTCAGATTCATCTACTACATCATCGTGCAACAGACTGGCGGTGTGAATAAATTCAATAAAGGCTGCACTGGTGGGCATTTGATCGCCTTGATAATTCACCGCTTTTGCCGCCAACAGGGCAATGGTCGGACGAATACGTTTGCCACCGCCTTGAATAATATAAAAGCCGAGCTGATTTACCAACGGCACGTCAGAATTAAGCTGGGCCAAAATTTCTTCATTGACTTTTTGCATATCCGCTTCAATCAATGCTTGGATAGCTTGTTGATCCATTAAATTGTTTTGCATAATATTGTTTATTTTTAACCAAAAGTGCGGTTGATTTTACCTGATTTTTTGGGATTACTAAAATAAAACCGTTGCAAAATTCGCATAATTTCGACTTTTTTTATTTTATTGCAAATTAACGCTTGCCATTTTGATGAATTTTCCGTAGAATTTGCGACCTATTTATATGATTTTGATGTGCTAAAAATGAACTAAAACATTATTCAGCACAAATTTAGCGGAGTATTTATGTACGCAGTTTTCCAAAGTGGCGGCAAACAACACCGAGTAAGCGAAGGTCAAGTTGTTCGTTTAGAAAAACTTGAACTTGAAGTCGGCTCAAATGTTGAGTTTGATTCAGTGTTAATGGCCGTTAATGGCGAAGATATTAAAATTGGTGCCCCAGTTGTGACTGGAGCGAAAGTAGTGGCTGAAGTTGTAGCGCAAGGTCGTGGCGATAAAATTAAAATCGTTAAGTTCCGTCGTCGTAAACACAGCCGTAAACAACAAGGTCATCGTCAGTGGTTCACCGAAGTGAAAATCACTGGGATCTCAGCATAATTTCAGAGGAGTTATAGAAGATGGCAACTAAAAAAGCTGGTGGTTCAACTCGTAACGGTCGTGATTCTGAAGCTAAACGCCTTGGTGTAAAACGTTTTGGCGGTGAATCTGTATTAGCAGGTAGCATTATCGTTCGTCAACGTGGTACTAAATTCCACGCAGGTTCAAATGTTGGTATGGGTAAAGACCACACTTTATTTGCAACCGCTGATGGTAAAGTGAAATTTGAAGTGAAAGGCGATAAAAGCCGTAAATATGTGAGCATTGTCACAGAATAATCTTCAAATTAAACCAAATTAAAACGCCTTACTCTGCTAAAAAAGTAAGGCGTTTTTGTTTTTTTAGCGTAAAATAGAAAGCATTGCAACAAACAAGGAATGCTATGCAACAAAATCCGATTTTAGGCTTTTTCTTGGCACTCACGGCAGCGATGGCGTGGGGAGCATCGCCGATAGCGTTAAAACAAGTGCTTGCGATAGTCGATTCTCCTACCACGATTTTCTACCGTTTTGCTACGGCAAGTTTGGTTTTGTTGGTGTTTCTCGCATGGAAAAAGCAGTTGCCAAAATTAAATCAATTTAACCCGAGAGTGTTAGTTTTATTTCTACTTGGCGTGGTTGGCTTGGCTGGTAATTTCTTTTTGTATAATGCCAGTTTGATTTATGTAGAACCTGCGATTACGCAGATTTTTAGCCCCATTACCTCCTTTGGCATGCTTATCGCTGGAGTATGGGTGTTTAAAGAAAAATTAGGCATGCACCAAAAAATTGGATTGATATTGTTAATTATTGGTTTAGGTTTATTTTTTAATGAACGCTTTAGCTTATTTTTCACCCTCAATTTGTATTCTCTTGGGATATTTTTCGGTTTAAGTGCTGCAGTGATTTTTGTGTTATATGGTATTGCACAAAAAATTTTAGTGCGTTTTTTCAGCACGCCACAGATTTTATTGCTATCTTATTTTGCGTGCATGCTAACATTTTTGCCCCAAGCAAGCGTTGGACAAGTGAGGGAGCTAACCCCTTTCGCTTGGGGGTGGTTTATTTATTGTTGTTTAAATACACCGCTTGCTTTTGGTGCTTATGCGGAAGCCTTAAATCGCTGGGAAGTGTCCAAAGTCAGTGTTGTTGCAAGCCTAGGCTCGCTATTTGTGTTACTGTTTAGTCATCTATTGCACTGGCTTGATCCACTGGATTTTGAGCGACCTGAATTTAACGCCTTAAGTTATATTGGGGCTTGTCTTTCCATAGTGGGTGTGATGTCATCTGCCATTGGACATAAGTTTTATCGTACCGAAAATGTGAATAACGCATAAAACTGCGGTGTAAAAAGCAAATATTTTTTCAACCTAAAAATTATAAATTATTCCATTTTGCTATAAAAACACTGATTTCTCATTTTTCACCCATTTTTAGTAATTATTATTTTATTGATTTTGTTCATTTATTTTTATTTATTCTTTTCTTTTTTCATTTCGCTATAAGTAATAACAAAATGTTTGGTTATAAGGGCTTGAACAATGGCATTTCTCCGCATAAGATAAAACCACTTATTTATTTTATGGAGAGTGATAATGTCAAATAAAAAAGCACTGGTGTTAGCCGCATTAGACGGCAAGCCTGTAGAACGGATTCCGTCTAGTTTTTGGTTTCATTTTTTAGATAACGAAGCAGGCGTGGATGCCTTTGAAAATCCTGAATTAATTGAACAGGTGTTAGCAGGCGAGAAGCACTATATTGAAACTTTTAAACCTGATTTTGCCAAAATTATGACCGATGGTTATTTTCATTATAAACACCCACAAGTGGCGAATGCGAAACAAGTATCTGATTTAAAAAATTTACAGCCTTTAGCTGATGATGATCGCTGGTTTACCGATCAAATTGCCTATGCCAAAAAATTGGCAGATGCGTACGGTGATGAAACCGCTCTGTTCTACAATATTTTTGGGGCAAACTCCACATTTCGTTTTATGCAACCTGATCCAACAAAGGGCGAGGCCTTGTTAGTAGAATGGATTAAACAAGATCCTGAAACCGTAAAACAGGCGTTAGATGTGATTTCCAGCGATTTAGCCAAATTGGCAAAACGGGTGATTTTGGAAGCAGGTGTCACAGGCATTTATTTCAGTGTGCAAAATTTGTTGGGCGAGGGTGTAAATGAGCAAACTTACCAAGAAATTTTAGCCCCTGGGGAGAAAGCGATTTTGAAAGCCGCCAAAGAAGCCAGTGAATACAATATTTTGCATATTTGTGGTTACGCAGGACATCGCAACAGCCTTGAATGGTACAAAGATTATGATGTCAAAACCATTAACTGGGCAGCAGTGGTGGAAGGCATTTCCCTTGCGGAAGGGCGTAAAATTTTCCCAAATCATTCCGTGATTGGTGGCTTTGGTAATTTGAAAACCGATCTTTTATATACGGGAACAAAAGAAGAAATTCAAGCAGAAGCTCGCCGTATTGTGGCAGAAGCAGGGAAAACAGGGGTACTTTTAGGGGCAGATTGCACTGTGCCAAAAGATATTGCTTGGGAACGATTAGAATGGGTACGCGAAGCGTTACGTTAATGAATTGAGAGGACAAAAAAATGAATTTTAAAAAACTTTTTACCACCGCTGTATTGGCTTCTTCACTAGCCTTGCTCACAGGCTGTGGTGATAAAACAGAAACCAAAGCTAGCAATGCAGAACCTGCCAAAAAACAAATTGTGGTGGCACACACCAACTATTATGTGCCTTATGATTATGTGAATGAAAAAGGCGAGTCGGACGGTTTTGAAGTGGCAGTGATTCAAGAAATTGCCAAAAAATTACCGCAGTATGAGTTTAAATTTGTGCCAACTTCCGATGATGATTTGTTAATCGGCGTGGAATCTGGCAAATACACCGTGGGAATAAAAGGCATTTGGATCACCGAAGCTCGCAAGAAAAAATATGTTTTCCCGAAAAATAATATTGCTGCCAGCGTAATTGGTTTGACGATTCGCAAGGAAAATGCGGAACAAATTACCGACATTGAATCTTTTGCGAGATTTAGCGGCAAACTTGTGCCAATTGCCCCGCAAAATGCACAGTATTTTGTGATTGAGTCTTATAACAAAGCACACCCAGACAATCAAATCAAGTTGCTCCCATCAGAAGCCTTCCAAATTTCCGATGCTTATAGTTGGTTGCTTGAGGGGCGTTATGATGCCTATCTTGACGTGGAATTAAGTTATAAAAACAACATTCAAAATGAGAATGCCCCTTATCACCAATTTAACGATCGTTTAACTTATATTCGCTATAAAGGCATTCCAACTTATCCAATTTTCAACCGCAATGAACAACAATTTGCTGATGAATATGATAAAGCCATTGAAGAATTGCATGCGGAAGGCAAAATCACCGAATTAGAATTGAAATATTTTGGTGAACGCCTAAGTGATTATTTGAAATAATCTTATCTCACTCTATTAAGGCTGTTTAAAAACAGCCTTTTATTACAGCAGGATATTAGCTATGAGAATAACAAAATTCTTGGGGAGCATTGCCCTTATTACGTCTTTTTTACTCAGTGCTTGCGATCAAAATGTCGCTTCAACGAAGCCTATTGAAAAGAGAAAAGTGACCCTCGCACATACTAGTGTTTATGTCCCTTATGATTATATCAATGAGAAAGGGGAATCCGATGGCTTTGAAGTGGCTGTAATTAAAGAAGTCGCAAAAAAATTGCCACAGTATGAATTTGAGTATGTTGCCACTTCTGATGATGATCTTTTAATTGGCGTTGAGTCAGGTAAATATACCTTAGGCACAAAAGGGATTTGGATTACCGAGGCTCGCAAGAAGAAATATGTTTTCCCGAAAAATAATATTGCCGCCAGTGTGATAGGGATAGCCATTCGCAAAGAAAATGCCGATCAAATTAAAGATATGGAATCTTTTGCTAAATTTAGTGGAAAACTTGTGCCAATCGCACCACAAGATGCCCGTTATATGGTGGTAGATACTTATAATAAAGAGCATCCCGATAATCCAATCAAGTTACTGCCATCAGAAGTATTCCAAGTTTCAGATGCCTATAGTTGGTTGCTGGAGGGACGTTATGATGCTTATCTTTCCATAGAATTGAGTTATAAAAACAATATTCAAAATGAGAATGCCCCTTATCACCAATTTAATGATCGTTTAACTTATATTCGTTATCGTGGTATTCCAACTTATCCAATTTTCAATCGCAATGAACAACAGTTTGCTGATGAGTACGACAAAGCCATTGAAGCACTTCATGCGGAGGGGAAAATTGCGGAACTTGAATTGAAATATTTCGGTGAACGCCTCAGTGATTATTTAAAATAACCTTTTATTACAGCGGAGAGTCGCGATGAAAATAACAACATTAATAAGCAAATTATTGGGGGGGATTGTCCTTATCACCCCTTTTTTGCTGAGTGGTTGCGATCAACATTCAGCTTCAACTAATCAGGTTGAAAAGCGAAAAATTACGGTCGCACACACAAGTTTCTATGTTCCCTATGATTATATTAATGAAAAAGGGGAGTCCGATGGCTTTGAAGTGGCAGTGATTAAGGAAGTTGCCAAAAAATTGCCACAATATGACTTTGAATTTGTGCCTGTTTCTGATGATGATTTATTAATTGGCGTGGAAGCAGGGAAATATACCTTGGGAACGAAAGGCATTTGGTTGACGGAATCGCGTAAGAAAAAATACGTTTTTCCGAAGCACAATATTGCCGCCAGTGTGATTGGTTTAACCATTCGCCAAGAAAATGCCAATGCGATTAAAAATATCGATGAATTTGCTAAATTTAGTGGCAAATTGGTGCCAATTGCCCCACAATCCGCACAGTTTATGGTGATTACTGAATACAACAACGCCCACCCAGAACAGCCGATTAAACTCGTCCCGTCAGACACCTTTCAAATTACCGATGCCTACAGCTGGGTATTAGAAGGGCGTTACGATGGCTTTTTGGAAATCGAATTGAGTTATAAAAATAATATTCAAAAAGCCGATGCCCCTTATCACCAATTCAGCGATCGCTTGGCGTATGTGCGTTATAAAGGCATTCCCACTTACCCAATTTTCAATCGTCATGAACAGCAATTGGCAGATGAGTACGACAAAGCCATTGAGCAACTCCATGCGGAAGGCAAAATTGCCGAGCTAGAATTACAATATTTTGGTGAAAGTTTAAATAGTTACATTCAATGATGTGGCAAATGGAGTGTTTATGGAAAATAGAATTTTTGATTTTTCAGTCATCTGGGACGTATTGCCCCGTTTATTAGCCTATCTTGATGTGACCTTGGCAGTCTGCTTTTTTAGCATCTTGTTTGGTTCATTGTGGGGGATTTTGCTGGCTTGGGCAAAATTAAGCAAAAATCCGATCCTTTCCGCATTAGCAACAGGCTATATTTACATTATGCGTTGCACACCTGCTATCGTGTTGTTATTTCTGGTATTTTATGGCTTGCCACAGCTGATTTCGGTGATATTTCATTACGATATAAACGGCTTTCATCGTGCCATTTTCGCCATTATTACCTTTGTTTTATTGTTTGGGGCATACATGGCAGAAGTGTTTCGGGCGGCTTATAGTGCGGTTTCCCATGGGCAATATGAAGCGGCGATTACCGTGGGTTTATCGCCTTTTAAAGCAGTGTTATTAATTATGTTGCCACAAGCCGTAGTCATCGCACTGCCGAATTTTGCTAACTCCACCACCAATTTGTTAAAAGACAGTGCCTTAGCCTATACCATTGGTTTAATTGACTTAATTGGAGCAGGCAATTTGATTATTGCCCAAAATTACGGGGCGTATGGGGTGGAAATTTACACCGCTTGTATTTTGATTTATTGGGTGATTGTGTTTTTATTGGAGCGTTTATTTATGTATGTTGAAAATAAACTCAATAAAGACAGATCCTTGGCGGAAACGCCAAATTCACAAAAATCCCCTTGGCTCACCCGCTTTTGGATTCGTAAAAGGGAGGCATAAATGGAACTGGATTATGAATTTATGTATCGCACCTTTTTCACCATTTGGCAAGGTGCAGGCGTGACCTTATCGCTCACGGCGTTATCGCTTTTGATTGCCTTTGTGCCGGCCCTTTATATGGCAGTGGTTCGGCTTGGGGGCGGAAAAATTGGGGCAAAACTCGTGTCGGTTTATGTGTCTTTTATCCGTGGTACGCCGATTATTCTGCAAATTTTATTAATTTATAGCTTATTGCCGAGTTTTTTACATACATTGCTGAAACAAATGGGCAGTAATTTTAATATTTTTGATGCCATTGATCCGTTCTGGTACGCCGTTGTGGTGTTCTCGCTGAATACCACGGCATTATTATCAGAAATTTTTCGAGCCGCCTTTTTTGCCATTTCTAAAGATCAACTGGAAGCAGGTATTGCCGTAGGATTATCCCGTTTTCAAACCTATACTCGTGTGATTATCCCGCAAGCCTTGGTGATCGCTATGCCAGCCTTGGCGAATTTAACCTTAAATTTGATTAAAGGCACAAGTTTGGCATTTTTGATGACGGTTAAAGACATTACGGCGATCGGCAGAATCGAAGCCTCTTATGGTTATAACTATGTAGAAGCCTATTTTGATGTGTTTTTGGTGTACATTATTATCTGCTCCATTGTGCAGTTTTTGTTCAATTCAGCGGAGAAGCGGTTGGGTAGATATCGCAATATTTAGGTTGTAAATCAATAGCCCTTATTTAGGGCTATTTTTTATTTGAAATAAAAAATTCTGTTAGGGGGATGGCTATTTTTGTTATAGTATTAGGGCATTATTTGGAGAATAAGAATATGAAATTTATAGATGAAGCCTTAATTCGAGTCGAGGCCGGTGATGGCGGGAGTGGTTGCGTCAGTTTCCGCCGTGAGAAGTTTATCCCGAAAGGGGGGCCAGACGGTGGTGACGGCGGTGACGGCGGGGATGTGTATTTAATTGCCGACGAAAACCTCAACACCTTGATTGATTACCGCTTTGAAAAACGTTTCGCCGCTGAACGGGGCGAAAATGGACGTAGTTCAGATTGTACGGGGAAACGGGGCAAAGACATTACGTTGCGTGTGCCAGTCGGCACTCGAGCGATTGATAATGATACGAAAGAAGTCTTGGGTGACTTAACCAAAAATGGCGCTAAAATGCTGGTGGCAAAAGGCGGTTATCATGGTTTGGGCAATACCCGTTTTAAATCCTCGGTCAACCGTGCGCCTCGCCAAAAAACCTTAGGTACACCAGGGGAAAAAAGGGATTTGCAACTGGAATTAATGTTATTGGCGGATGTGGGTATGCTCGGTTTACCCAATGCGGGAAAATCTACCTTTATCCGTGCGATTTCGGCAGCAAAACCGAAAGTGGCCGACTATCCTTTTACAACGTTAGTGCCCAGTCTAGGGGTGGCTCGTATCGGTTCTGATCGTAGCTTTGTAGTGGCGGATATTCCGGGTTTAATTGAAAATGCCTCAGAGGGGGCGGGTTTAGGTATTCGTTTCTTAAAGCATTTAGAACGTTGCCGAGTGTTGGTGCATTTAGTGGATATTGCCCCGATTGATGAATCGGATCCGGCAGATAATATTGCGATTATTGAAAATGAATTATTTCAATACAGCGAAAAATTAGTCGAAAAACCTCGTTGGTTGGTGTTTAATAAAATTGATACCATGTCGGCAGAGGACGCTCAACAATTAGCCAAGGATATTGTCGAACGTCTCGGGTATGAGGAAGAATATTTCTTGATTTCTGCTGCAACCGGTAAAAATGTGTCCGATCTCACCCGTGAAATCATGGATTTTATTGAGGCGAACCCAAGAGAAGTTGAAGATGAAAATCCACAAGCTGAGGAAGTGAAATTCAAATGGGATGATTATCATCAACAAGCCTTAGAGACTGCAGAAGAGAGTGATGATGACTTCTGGGACGATTGGTCAGAAGAAGATGATGAGGGCGTCGAAATTATTTACGAACGTTAATCTCTCACAAAAGACAGGCACCGCACTTCATCATAAAAAAGTGCGGTGTTTTTTTGGCTAATTTTGACGGAATTTGCTAGACGAGAGGAATTTTCCCTCAGTTTGGGCTGACATAGCCCGAATAATTATGTTAGTATTTTCCCTTTATACTTTTTTGGAAACTTATTTTATGTTAAATCTATTACAACGTTTTTTCAAAATGGAATCCGCCAGTGGCATATTGCTATTAGTGTTTGCCGTGCTTGCCATGGTGTTGGCCAATAGCCCTTGGCAAGCGGATTACTTTGATTTTTTAGATATTCCCGTTAGCGTACAATTTGGTTCTTTTGCCATTAATAAAACCTTTATCCATTGGATTAATGATGGCTTTATGGCGGTGTTTTTTGTACTCGTTGGGTTGGAAGTCAAACGTGAGATCTTAGAGGGATCCTTATCCAGTTATCAGCAAGCGATTTTCCCTGCTTTTGCGGCAATTGGGGGAATGGTGATTCCCGCTGTGATTTATTGGTTACTCACCCAACACCAACCAGAATTGGGTAATGGTTGGGCGATTCCGATGGCGACGGATATTGCCTTTGCCTTGGGGATTGTGGCGTTATTGGGCAAGCGTGTGCCGTTGCCGTTAAAAGTATTTTTATTAGCTCTGGCGATTATTGACGATCTGGGCGCTATTGTGGTGATTGCGCTGTTCTTTTCCTCTGATTTAAGCGTCCTTGCCTTAACGATTTCGGCCGTGGCAATTCTGTCGTTGGTGGTGTTAAATCGCCTTAAAGTCGGTCATCTCTGTGCCTATATTATGGTGGGTTTAGTCTTGTGGGCAGCCGTGTTAAAGTCGGGTGTTCATGCGACATTGGCAGGGGTGATTATTGGTTTTTGTATTCCTTTAAAAGATAAAAACGGCCACAGTCCGTTGCATACATTGGAGCATATTTTAGCGCCTTGGTGTTCTTTCTTTGTGTTGCCATTGTTTGCTTTTGCCAATGCGGGCGTATTTTTAGGTGGCATTAGTCGTGACATGCTGCTTTCCGCTTTACCGCTCGGCATTACCTTAGGCTTGTTAATAGGCAAACCACTCGGGGTGTTTGGATTTAGCTATTTCTCCATTAAATTGGGTGTCGCCAAATTGCCAGAGGGCGTTCAACTCAAACATATTTTTGCCATTGCCGTGTTATGTGGTATCGGGTTTACGATGTCAATGTTCTTAGCCAGTCTGGCCTTTGAGGGGGAAGTGGATAATGCAATTAACACTCTATCTCGATTGGGCGTGTTATTGGGATCTTGCTTATCGGCTATTTTAGGTTATGCGTTGTTAAGATTAAGTACCAAAAACACTTAAAAAATGCACCGCACTTTCAAGCTAATTAGGTAGAAAGTGCGGTGATTTCATTTCATACATGTTATAAACGTGGTTACGGCAATTTGGCCAATACACAATATCCTATTTCTAGTCCAACAATTTGGTATTCCGTATCAGCACAAATAAAGGCAGATTCCCCTTGTTTGAGTTCAAGTGCGGTATTTTTATCGCTGATTTTTAGACTGCCTTGCATGACCAATAAAATGGTCGCACTTTCTGCCTTCTCATTGATTTGGACTGCATTATCATAACGTACATTTGCCAAGGCAAAGTCTTTAGCAGGTGTGGTATAGGTAAATGATCCATGATGTTGTGGGGCAGTTGGAATTAATTCAGGGATCACTTCACGGCAATCAATCACTTTGAGTAATTCATCAATATCCACATGTTTAGGCGTTAAACCGCCACGGATTACGTTATCAGAACAGGCCATTAATTCAATATTTTGTCCACGTAAATAAGCGTGCGGAATGCCGGCATCTTGGAAAATCCCTTCGCCTTGTTTTACTTCAACGATATTAAACAAATAGAAACACATTAAGCCAGCATCTAATTTTTCTAATGAAATGTTCATTTCTTTTTGGCTATATAATACCCAGTAATCAGGATTTTCTGGACGTAAATTTTCAAGCTGATTCAGTTCAAAAATTGGCAATAACCAGTTGGCTAATTGTGTTTGGTTTGCTTGCATAATATCTGAATAGAAATGGTGTAAATCCTGAGTTTCTAACTGATCTGCTAGGGCTTTCAATGATGAACGTTCACGCAATGTTTGCAAAATTTCTGTTTTTGGTTTGAAACCGTGTAACAGCCAAAAATCGGATAGGGCAATCATCATTTCGGGTTTATGGTTATTATCTTTGTAAGTACGTTTCGGATCTTTTAAATCAATACCACGTTCATTTTCCGTGGCAAAGCCAATTTGGGCTTGCTGTTTGGTTGGGTGTAGTTGAATAGAAAGCGGTTGTTTCACATCCAAAATTTTGAGTAAATAGGGCAGTTCATCACCGAAAACAGTACGGCTTTGTTTACCAAGAACCGTTGGATTTTCATGGATAAATTGATCTAAAGGTATTTTTTGATCCGCTACTTCAAGCATAGCTGGCGAAGAAGTATGTGCACCAAGCCACCATTCGGCATAAGGTTGATTTTTTTGAGCGGTAAAGCCGATTAAATGGGGAATATAGTTTTCGCCACCCCATGCGTATTGTTGGATGGTGCCAGTGAGTTTGTAAAGTGCGGTCATTTTTGTTCCTGTTTTTTATTGTTTTCAGTTTGTTGGTTATGAGATTTGTAGCCACCGAAAAATTGTACCACTTGATCCACATCGGTTTGTTCGGTGAGTTGTGCCACAAGGCGTTTGCCGTTGGTGAGATCAAACACCAGTTTGAACTCATCGGCTAAATTAATTTGGTTTATTTTAGCAAATTCAATGAAAAAGTTCTCAAAGAAAAAGCCGTCTTTTTTTAAGATCAACATGGGGGAGCGGAAAAATGCCATATAAAGACTGAGTAAAATTAAAAAAGCCAGTAAATACAAGGTATCAGGAGCAATATTTCCCTCAGTTTGCCAAATAATAATGCCAATTAAGGCGACAAAGATTAAGCTGTCTAATTTCGTGCGTTTTTTTAACCGCACTTTGAGTTGGGTCGTGCCTTTTCTTTTGTCTAAGCCGAATTGTTCGTAGAATGCGTAGGCAAAAAAGGCCAGAATGCAGAGAATGAGAATGGTGTTGGTCATAGCGGTGAATGATAAATTAGATTGGAACGATAACAGCCTCTCCCTTTGGGAGAGGATGGAGAAAATCCGTCAGGATTTTCGGGAGGTGAGGGTTGATCGTTTATCCTCAGCCTCTTTTTACCCCTCACCCTAGCCCTCTCCCAGAGGGAGAGGGGATTTTATGGGGTGAGGATTTTTGGGGATTACGCTAAAATCCCTGTTGCTGCACCAAGGATACCGATAACGAAAATACCGATAATAATCCAAAGGGCATTCACACGGTTACGTAGTAACCACATACAAGCAAAGGTAAACAGCAATGGTAATAACCCCGGCATTAAGCTGTCTAAAATGCTTTGTACGGTGGTGATTTCGGTAGTGCCGTCTTGTTTTTGAATGGTGGAAACCACAAGTGGGACGTTAATGCTAGTCCATTTTTGGACTAATGCCCCCATAATAAACAAGCCGAGAATAGAAGCCCCCTCTGTGAGTTTTTGCAATAAGCCACCACTCATATCTTGTACCACGTCCAAGCCTTTTTTGTAGCCGTAAGTTACACCATAATAACGTGTACCTAAACGTACAAGGTTGAACAAAATAAAGAATAATAAAGGCCCTAAGATACTGCCGGTTAAGGCCACACCTGCACCTAATGCAGCGAATACTGGACGAGCTGTCCCCCAATAAATTGGGTCACCCACACCGGCTAATGGTCCCATCAGACCCACTTTGATACCGTTGATGGCAGCATCATCAATTTCTTTACCGTTCGCACGTTGTTCTTCCATCGCAATGGTCACACCTAAAACAGGGGCTGCCACGAAAGGTTGGGTGTTGAAAAATTCAAGGTGACGTTTAATCGCATCTTTGCGTTCTTGCGAGTTTGGATCGGGGTATAAACGTTTGATTACAGGCACCATTGAATAGGCGAAACCTAAGGCTTGCATACGTTCAAAGTTCCAAGAACCTTGGAATAGGTTTGAACGTAATACCACGGAATTTAAATCACTTTGGGTGACTTTTTTGATTTCAGTTGTCATTTTCTCTTACCCCATTAATCTAATCTGTTGTCCAGATCGTTGTTGTTTGCGACCACTTGCACCACTTGTTGCGATTTGTTGTATTTCGGGTGAAGTTGAATGTAAAGTGCGGCCATAATGGCACCAAGAATACCTAAGGCAACAAGGTTGAAGTCAGTAAAGGCGGCAACCACGAAACCTGCGTAGAAGAATGGCATTAAGTGACCTGCACGCATCATATTAATCACCATCGCATAACCGACCACGGCAATGATACCACCGGCAATTTTTAAGCCCATGGTGACCACTTCAGGAATCGCCCCTAACATGGCTTGAACGGTATCTGTTCCTGCGGTTAAAGCAACGATTAAGGCTGGGATTGCAATACGCATGGCTTGTAATAACAAGGCAGAACAGTGGATCCAGTCTAAACGGTTAAGATTACCGTCTTCAATGGATTTATCTGCGGCATGTTGGAATGCCACGGTAATCGCACGTACCACATAGGTTAATACTTGACCGGCTGCCGCTAATGGAATAGCTAAAGCGATAGCGGTTGGGATTTCTTGTCCACCTACGATAACCAAAATGGTTGACACCACAGAGGCAAGGGCCGCATCTGGTGCGAGAGCAGCACCAATGTTCATCCAGCCTAAGGCTAATAATTCTAATGAACCACCAATGATGATCCCCGTTTTCATATCACCTAGCACTAAACCAATAAGTGTACAGGCAATTAACGGACGGTGAGTTTGGAATTCATCCAAAATCGATCCCATACCAGAGATACAGGAGACTAAAAATACAAGTACGATTTGTAACGTTGTAATTTCCATAATAATTTCCTTAGATTAAGTTATTTTTCTTTAAAAGATCCATCATATATTGACGGCTATCGTTAGAGACTTTACGTACATCCAACTCAATGCCTTTAGCATCAAGGGCTTTGAATGCCGCAATATCTTCGTCGTTCACCGCTACCGCACTGGTCACCATTTTTTTCCCTTCTTTGTAAGAGATACCGCCGATATTGATGGACTTAAATTCTACGCCAGCGTCAGATAAACGTTGTACATCCGTTGGGTTAGTGAATAACAACATCATACGCTCACCGGCATATTCAGGGTTGTTATAGACACGGATCATTTTGTCCACCGGCACCACGTGAGCAGTGACACCTGGAGGGGCAACGCTTTTTAACATGGTGGAACGTACGCTGTCTTTGGCAACATCATCATTCACCACCACAATGCGAGTGACTTTGCTTTCTTTGGTCCAACGCGTGGCTACTTGACCGTGAATTAAACGGTCATCAATACGAGCTAAACCGATAACTAAATGTCCTTCCGCATTCGGAGTCACTACTGCCGGTTCAGCTGGTTTTGCTGGTGCAACAGGAGCGGCTACTTGAACCGGTTTTTCTTCTGGTTCATCAAAACGCAATGCACGCACGCCAGTACGACCTGTTTCAAGGGCAATGGCAGTGAGTTCTTCAAGGCTTGGATTATCATCACGAGCCATAAATGTTTCTACGAGCATAGGAACATTGACGCCAGTGACCACATTCATATTGTCCTGATCGTTAGCTACACGGTTGGCCGCATTAAACGGACTACCGCCCCAAGTATCTACCAAGAATAACACTTGATCACAATGAGCAAGCTCATTGGTCAGTTTTTCTTGGTATTTGCCCATAATGGTTTCTGCATTTTCACCCGGCACAAAATCAATTGTAGCCACGTTTTCTTGCTCACCAATCAGCATTTCGGTGGTTTTTAGCAACTGATTCGCTGCCACACCGTGGGTTGCAATAATAATTGCAATAGTCATGGTTGACTCCTTTGGTCTGAAATTAAGGTGAGCTATTTTAATATGAATTAGATTGCTTTGCACGTTTCAGCACCATATTTTCATTAATATGTGATCAAGATCAGTTTTTTTAAACAAAGTGCGGTAAAAATAAACAAAAAAATAGGTATCACAAGGATACCTATTATGTATTTGAGAGAGTTTAGCGTTAGATAGCAATCACTAAAGCAATCACAGCAATAGAATAAATTGCAGCTAAACCATAGAAAATTAATCCACCGTTTGGTACGTGTAATTTCACGTCGTGCATACCATGATGTACACGGTGTAAGCCCATCCACATTGGGAAAATAGCTAACGCTAAGATGACTAATTTTCCTAACCAATGATGGCTAAAGGCAATAATGCCATTCGCTGAAATAATATCAAAAGGTAATAAAATACCTAAAATTAAGATTAATGCTGGGAAAGCTAATGCACTAATGGCACTGCCTGCACTAAACAATAACCAGACAGGTGGCTCTTGCGAACGTTTTGGATTTTGATCTACCATCGTTATTTCTCCTTACATGAACGCTAAAATCAACAGCACAACACTGACCACAGCGAAAACCACATAGAATCCTTTGCGGATTAATTCTGATTTTACGCCTAAGGTACCAGACATCACTTCACCCGACATATGGAAAAATGTCACCGAGTGTAGAATGGAGGCAGCGATTGACACGAGATTTAAAATAACCACGATAGGGTTTTGTAAAAATGGCACAAAGTTTGTGGTAAATCCATTTTCACTGCCTAAGGTGATGATACCGTAAAGCAATACTAAGCAGAACCACACGGCAGCGAAAGCCGTGGCTTCACGCAACATATAGAATTTGTAAAAATCCCATTTTTTCCACCAAGTTGCGGTCATTTCACGGCGGTATTTATTACGTTTACTTACTAATTCAGTCATAATTCCCCCTACGCTTTTGGTTTAAGCATGGAAATTAGATAGTCTTTGGCACTTTCTAATTTGCTTTGGTTAATGGCGGCGGCTGGGTTGACGTGTTTCGGACACACTTCAGAACATGCCCCTACGAACGTACAAGACCAAACACCGTTGTCACCGTTGATAATTGGCATACGTTGTGCTTTGGCGTGATCACGGTTATCTAAATTATAACGGTGAGCCAAGGTTAACGCTGCTGGACCGACAAACTCAGGGTTTAAACCAAATTGTGGACAAGCCGCATAGCAAAGACCGCAGTTGATACACATGGAGAATTGACGGTATTTTTCCAATTGTTTTGGTGTTTGTTTGGTACGACTTTTTGCCAATTCTGCTGACGGATGTGGTTGACCATCTAACTCTGGCATTTTGTTGCCAATAATGTAAGGTTTGATGGCTTCTAGGCTTTCAATAAAGTGGCTTAAATCTACCACTAAATCACGCTCAATCGGGAAATTCGCTAATGGTTCAATTCGCATGTGACCACTGTAATCACGTAAGAACGTTTTACAAGCGAGTTTAGGTTTATTATTCACCATCATACCGCAAGAACCACAGATCGCCATACGACAAGACCAACGGTAAGAAAGCTCAGGTTCAAGTTTATCTTTAATATAACCTAACGCATCTAATAAAGATGTTTGGTTATCGTAAGGCACTTGGTAAGTACATAAGTGCGGTGCTTTATCCACTTCAGGATTGTAGCGTAGCACTTCTACGGTCATCATAGATTCATTAGCCATTTGCATTCTCCCCTTTGTTAGCGGCAGCTTTGGCTGCTTCGGCGGCATCCGCTTCCGCACCGTAAACACGTTTCGCCGGTTGTGATTTCGTAATCTTCACTGGGCTGTATTCAATGCGAGGTGCATTGTCGCCATTGTAATAGGCTAACGTATGTTGCAAGTAATTCACATCATCACGTTCTACAAAGTCTAAACGTTGGTGAGCACCACGTGATTCTTTACGTTCAATCGCTGAGTTGGCAATAGATTGTGCCACGTCTAAAATGTAACCTAATTCAACGGTATAAAGCACGTTGGTATTGAACACGCTTGAACGGTCTTGAATACGAATACGTTTATAACGTTCTTTCAATTCGGCAATTTTATCCACGGTGGCTTGCATGCTTTGTTGGTCACGATAAATACCACAACCTTCTTCCATGGACATGCCCATTTCTTCACGAATTTCTGCCCAGCTTTCGTTACCTTCTTGGTTGTATAAATCTTCCAAGCGTTTAACAATATCACGAGCTTGGGCATCCACTGCAGCTTGATTGATTTGGACATTTTCAGTGGCACGTTCAGCGGCATATTCACCCGCCACACGACCTAATACCACTAATTCTGCTAAGGAGTTAGAGCCTAAACGGTTGGCACCATGTAAACCAGAAGAGGCACATTCACCGACAGCGAATAAACCACGAATTCGAGTTTCACTGTTGAAATCTACTTCAATCCCCCCCATGGTGTAATGCACCACTGGACGCACTGGAATTGGTTGCTCAACAGGATTAACCCCCTCATAGGCTTGAGCTAATTCACAAATAAACGGTAAACGTTCGTGTAAATATTTTTCACCCAAATGACGCAAGTCCAAACTCACCACATCTACGCCTTTAGCGGTTTTGAGTGTGTTGCCTTTACGCCATTCTTGCCAGAATGCTTGGGATACTTTATCACGTGGGCCTAATTCCATATATTTGTTTTCAGGTTTACCCACTGGCGTTTCAGGGCCTAGACCATAATCTTGTAAGTAACGGTAGCCATTTTTATTTAATAAAATGCCGCCCTCACCACGACAACCCTCGGTCATCAAGATACCCGTATTTGGTAAGCCAGTTGGGTGATATTGCACAAATTCCATATCACGTAATGGCACACCATGACGATAGGCCATAGAAAGACCATCACCGGTCACGATACCGCCGTTAGTATTAAATTTGAATGCACGGCAACCACCACCAGTGGCAATTACTACGGCTTTGGCGTTAATTTGGATGAGTTTTCCTTCCATCATGTTCATTGCCACTAAACCACAAGCATGACCATTATCGGTTAAAATATCTAACACGAAATGTTCATCAAAGCGTTGGATTTGTGGATATTGAATAGAGGTTTGGAAAAGCGTATGTAACAAGTGGAAACCGGTTTTGTCGGCCGCAAACCACGTCCGTTCGATTTTCATCCCACCGAAACGACGTACGTTTACATCACCATCTTGTTTACGAGACCAAGGACAGCCCCAACGTTCAAGTTGTGTCATTTCTACGGGTGAATGTTGAACAAAATATTCTACCACATCTTGTTCACATAACCAGTCACCACCCGACACGGTATCGTTAAAGTGTTTATCGTAGCTATCTTCTTCTTTGATAACCGCCGCTGCACCACCTTCGGCGGCCACAGTATGGCTACGCATTGGATAAACTTTTGAAACTAAAGCGATTTTAAGATTCGGATTTTCTTCTGCCGCAGCGATTGCAGAACGCAAACCACCACCACCAGCACCGACTATCGCAATATCTACATTGACTATTTGCACGATAATGTTCCCCCACAGTTGGAATAAAATGATTAAGGATAATGTTACTTAAATTTTAATAAATTACTATCTCTTTTTTCATCTAATGATTAGAAATGTGATCTAGCTCAAATTTCTCATAAAAAACACCGCACTTTAATAAAAATGAGAATTATTATAGGGTTAGATTCAGGGCTTTTATGTTGATTATTTATGGCTAACTGGGCGGAAGTGATCTTTTTATGGCAGGATTATTGTATTTCTGGGTTTGGTATTTTAGGTAATTCACGTTAAAATAGCGACACTTTTTATTTATTGATTATCTATTTATGTCAACAGAAACTCAATGGCAGCCCACTGCCCCGATTAAAAACCTCTTGGCGCGCGCCAAAATTATGGCGGAGATCCGCCGCTTTTTTTCTGAACGTGGCGTGTTAGAAGTGGAAACCCCGATTCTAAGCGAATTTGGCGTGACGGATGTGCATTTGTCTACCTTTAGCACAGAATTTACTGCGCCTTTTAATGCACAATCTAAGACCCTCTGGCTCAATACTAGCCCAGAATATCATATGAAACGCTTATTAGCGGCGGGTTCAGGCGCCATTTTTCAGCTTTGCCATGTTTTTCGTAATGAAGAGGCGGGGCAACGGCATAATCCAGAATTTACCATGTTAGAGTGGTATCGTCCGTTCTTCGATATGTATCGTTTAATTAATGAAGTGGATGATTTATTACAGAATATTTTAGATTGCGAACCTGCTGAAAGTTTAAGCTATCAATTTGTTTTTCAAGAATATGTGGGTTTAGATCCGTTGTCTGCCTCCAAAGCGGAATTGGTTAATAAGGCGAAACAACATCATTTTATCTGTGATGAAACGGAAGAACGAGATACATTATTACAATTTCTGTTTAGTGAAGTAGTGGAACCCAAAATTGGCCAAGATCGTCCTGTGGCGATTTACCATTTCCCCGCCAGTCAAGCCGCATTAGCTCAAATTAGCTCAGAAGATCACCGAGTAGCGGAACGTTTTGAGTTCTATTACAAAGGGTTAGAGTTAGCCAATGGTTTCCATGAATTGACGGATGCCCATGAGCAAGCTAATCGCTTTGAGCAAGATAATCAATTACGCCAAAAATTAGGCTTACCGACTCGAGCGATTGATACACGTTTGTTGGCCGCCCTACAAGCTGGCATGCCGAATACATCAGGGGTTGCATTAGGTGTGGATCGTTTGATCATGATTGCATTGGGGGCAGAACGCATTGAACATGTGATGTCCTTTGGGATCACAAACGCCTAGCGCTAAATAACAGTTGCAAAAGCAAGGCGACAACTTTAAACTTAACAGCTTAATTTTATCTTTTATTTTTAGGAAGCAAAGGCTATTTATGGATACGCAGAAGCACGTTATCGAAAATTCTACCGCAACCGTCGGTGAGGTTTTTCGTCAGGCGCGTCAGCAATTAAATTTAACGATTGAGCAAGCCGCTGAACAAGTGAATTTACGCCCGTCGGTGATAGAACATATTGAAAACAATGAATTTGTACAGAAAAATATCCCTGCCACCTTTATGAAAGGCTATGTGCGTAATTATGCTGAATTCTTGAAATTACCCGCCACATTATGGACTGATGGCAAGATTGATTTTGGTGGCACCGCAAGAAATGATTTAAATAAGCATGTTAAAGTCAAAAAAGTGGTAAATCCGCATTCCTCGCATAGCCGTTGGATTGGCTGGTTAACAGCTTTGGTGGTGTTATTTGTTATTGGCATGACCGCACTTTGGTGGTGGGAAAATTACCAACAAACCAATGCGGAACGGGATAATTTAGTGCAAAATTATGTGCCTGCGCAAGAGTCAACTCCGACCGTAAGCCAAGCGACCAACACAGCAGCACCCGTGGATAATCAGGCAACCTTGGCCCCTCCACCTCAGACGGAAAGTGCGGTGGAAATGGGGACAGAAAATAACAACACGGCCACGAGTAACGATCTTAGCGCAACTTCGGGGCAAACGGATAGCACTGTTACGAGTAATACGGCACAAGCCATGTTATTACAGCATAGCGCCTCGGATAATACCGTTGAGAATACCACCGCAGACAATGCCGTGACAGAGAATTCAGCGAGCGATAGTAATACGTCAAGCACCGCTGATAGCGCATTGACAGGGGATTTACAAATTGAAATAACCGCCGCCACCAGTTGGATTGCGGTGCGTGATAGCAAACGTCATAATTTAGTGACACAAAAAGAATATAAACAAGGTGAAGTGATTACATTAGATGGAAAAGGCCCTTATGCCTTAACCATTGGGGCGCCGTCGAATGTGAAAATTACCTATAAAGGCGAAAATTACCCATTGAAAATTGATGGGCGAGTGGCTCGCATTAAATTACAATAATCACGGAAATTATGTCAGCTTTTAAACCAACCATTAAACGTCGTGAATCGACAAAAATTTATGTAGGCAAGGTGCCCGTGGGCGGTGATGCACCGATTGCGGTGCAATCCATGACCAACACCCGAACCACGGATGTGGATGCCACCGTGGCACAAATTAAAGCGCTTGAACGAGTCGGGGCAGATATTGTACGTGTTTCCGTGCCAACCATGGACGCCGCTGAGGCCTTTAAGTTAATCAAGCAACAAGTGAATGTGCCGTTAGTGGCGGATATTCATTTTGATTATCGCATTGCTTTAAAAGTGGCAGAATACGGCGTAGATTGCTTGCGGATTAACCCCGGCAATATCGGCCGTGAAGATCGTATTCGTGCCGTGGTAGATTGTGCGAGAGATAATAATATTCCGATTCGTATTGGTGTGAATGCCGGTTCATTGGAAAAAGATCTGCAAGAAAAATATGGCGAACCGACCCCCGAGGCCTTGTTAGAAAGTGCATTGCGTCATGTGGAAATTTTAGACCGTTTAAACTTCGATCAGTTTAAGGTGAGTGTCAAAGCCTCTGATGTTTTTTTAGCGGTGGAAAGTTACCGTTTGTTAGCCAAAGCGATTAAACAACCGTTACACCTTGGGATTACCGAGGCTGGTGGCGCCAGAGCAGGGGCGGTCAAAAGTGCGGTGGGTTTAGGCATGCTTTTAGCGGAGGGTATCGGCGATACCTTGCGAGTATCATTAGCCGCCGATCCTGTGGAAGAAATCAAAGTCGGTTTTGATATTTTAAAATCCTTACGTATTCGTTCGCGTGGCATTAACTTTATTGCTTGCCCAACCTGTTCTCGCCAAGAATTTGATGTGATTGGCACGGTGAATGCCTTAGAACAACGTTTGGAAGATATCATCACCCCAATGGATGTGTCGATTATTGGCTGTGTGGTAAATGGACCGGGTGAGGCTTTGGTATCGGATTTAGGCGTGACCGGTGGTAACAAAAAAAGCGGTTATTATTTAGACGGTGAGCGTCAGAAAGAACGTTTTGATAATGACGCATTGATCGATCAGCTTGAGGCTAAAATTCGAGCTAAAGTGTCTCAACAAGATCCCAAAAACAGAATTATTTAAGGAAATATTGTGGCAAAAAACATTCAAGCGATTCGGGGAATGAATGACTGTTCCCCAACAGAAAGCCCATTATGGCAATGGGTAGAAAGTCAAGTACGCCAAGTGTTAGCGAGCTATGGTTATGCTGAAGTGCGTATGCCGATTGTGGAAAGTACGCCGTTATTTGCACGTGCCATTGGCGAAGTGACCGACGTGGTATCAAAAGAAATGTATACCTTTTGGGACAATGATGAACAGCTCACCTTGCGCCCAGAGGGAACCGCCGGTTGTGTGCGTGCAGCCGTGGAGCATGGTTGGATTTATAATAATGAGCAACGTTTATGGTATATCGGCCCGATGTTCCGCCATGAACGTCCACAAAAAGGGCGTTATCGTCAATTCCATCAAGCAGGTGTGGAAATTTTTGGTATAGCGAATCCCGAAATTGATGCGGAATTGATTTTACTCACTGCACGTTTATGGAAAGCCTTAGGGATCGAGCAGCATGTCGCATTACAATTAAATTCCATTGGTTCATTAGAGGCTCGCCAAAATTATCGTTCTGCCTTAGTGGATTTCTTGCAAAATCATTTGGATTTAATGAACGAGGAAGAAAAAGAACGCTTAGTTAAAAATCCATTACGTATTTTAGATACCAAAAATCAGGCGTTACAAGAGGTGTTAAACAATGCACCGAAATTGTTAGATTATCTAGACGAGGAAAGCCGTGAGCATTTTGCTCAACTTTGTGCTTTACTTGATAACATGGGGATTCAGTATGAAATCAACCCGAAACTGGTACGTGGCTTAGATTACTACAATAAAACCGTGTTTGAATGGGTGACAACTGCATTAGGTGCGCAAGGCACGGTTTGCGGTGGTGGTCGTTATGATGGCTTAGTCGAACAACTAGGCGGACATGCGACCCCAAGTGTAGGGTTTGCCATGGGCTTAGAGCGTTTAGTGTTGTTAGTTCAAGAAGTGAACCAAGCTATTCCAGTACAAAGTGCGGTAGATATTTACCTTGTTTTTGCTGGTGAAAATACCACCTTAACGGCTTTCAAACTGGCGGAAAAACTTCGTTCAGAATTACCGCACTTACGTATTATGACCCATTGTAGCGGAGGCAAATTCCAGAAACAATTTAAACGTGCCGACAAAGTCGGGGCAAAATTTGCTATTGTGATTGGTGAAACTGAAGTACAATCTAACCAAGTGGTGGTAAAAGATTTATTAGGCAATGCAGACCAACAAACCGTTGCTGTTGATGAATTAGTGGCTTATTTAACTCAAGCATTTAAGGAATAAATTATGGCTTATAGCAGTTTAGAAGAACAAGAACTGAATGAAATTAAATCTTGGTGGAAAGAAAATTATAAAAGCCTGATTGCTGCCGTGATTATTGGCGCTGGCGGTGTCTTTGGTTGGCGTTTCTGGCAAGATTATCAAGCAAGCAAAGCGCAACAAATGTCTGCACAATATGAGCAAGCGGTGTATAGCAATGTGGATGCTACGACAAAAAATACGCAAATTGATGCGTTTGTGAAAGAACATAGTAAAACAGGTTATGCGACTTTAGCCTTATTGGAAAAAGCCAAAAGTGCGGTGCAAAATCAAGATTTTTCTCAAGCAGAAGTGGCATTAAAAGACGCCATGGCACAAGCACCAGATGAAATTTTGTCCTCTATTGCGGGTATTCGTTTAGCTGAAATTCAGTTACAACAAGACAAATTTGATGAGGTATTAAGCACCTTAAATTTAGTCAAAGACGCAACATGGGAAAGTCGGAAAAATTTACTTACGGCAAAGGTTCAATTAGCCAAAGGCGATAACGCCACGGCTAAACAAACCCTTGAAAGCGTATTGAAAAATGGTTCGGCATTGGAACAGCAGGAAGTGAAAGTGTTGTTGAATAATTTGTAATGATAACGAAATAAATGAATGGCTCGGTGAAAACTGAGCCATTTTTTTATTCAAATATAACGAAATGCTATAACATAGCAAAAAAGATTATTGGCTGATACGAGTTAGCTTATATAGAATTTTGCCATTACGATTAATTGGAGCGTTATCATAATGGTATCACATATCATTGATTTTCTAACTCTTGGCAAGAATTTTAGCCCCCTGAATTGTTATGTGTTGCCAAATTAATGACCGTAGAATCTTATAAATTTTTTGAAACTTATTTAGCCGTGGGCATTGTATATTGGTTAGTCGTGATTCTTTAATTCATGGTTGCAAAAAAGCCTAGAAACCAAGTTATCTGCACCTTATAAACGTTAAACATGAGGGATGTAAATATGATTAAAATTGAAAAACTTTCTAAATCCTTTGGGTCAAATCATGTGTTAAAAAATATTGATTTGCATATTCAAGAGGGCGAAGTAGTCGCTATTATTGGACCCTCTGGGTCGGGTAAGTCCACCTTGTTACGTTGTTTAAACTTGCTGGAAAAGCCTAATTCAGGGCAAATTAGCATTGCGGATGTTTCTTTGAATGCGGAGAAATATTCACATAAAGAAGAAACCCAATTGCGTCATCAATCCGCGATGGTGTTTCAAAGCTATAATCTCTTTAAAAACAAAACGGCGTTGGAAAATATTATCTTATCACCGATTGTCGCACAGAGAATGAATCCTGAAGAGGCGAAACAACTCGGGCTGAATTTATTGAAACAAGTCGGCTTAGAACAACAGGCAAATCAATATCCCTCCACGTTATCAGGTGGTCAACAACAACGGGTAGCGATAGCCCGAGCTTTAGCGGTTAAACCTAAGGTTTTGTTATTTGATGAACCGACATCGGCATTGGATCCAGAGCGAGTTAATGAAGTATTGCAGGTAATCCAACAATTGGCTAAACAAAAAATTACAATGGTCATTGTGACACACGAAATGGAATTTGCGAAGAACGTCGCCGATCGTGTGGTGTTTATGGCAAATGGTGGCATTGTGGAACAAGGGCCAGCGAAACAAGTGATCGGCAAGCCACAGCATGAATTAACGAAACGATTTGTCCGTCAATTTGCGGATCCTGTGGAATTTTATATCTAACCATTGGATAGGATACGCAAGGTACACAACTGGCAGAGAAGATTCTCGTCATCTCGATAATTTCCGATCAGAAATTCATTGATGTTGTTTTGCAAGGGGTGACGGATTTTTGGCGAAGTGAAACTGCGGTTGAAAAATGGTGAGTTTTTATCACAACGCATTGCACATCCCAAAGGGAGTCCGCAAAATCCTTACGACAGCTCAGCGTTGTTAAAGAAACTAGAATATACCTTAGGAAATCAACACATTAGCAATGATCTTTATCGCGATATTCAAGCTCTTGTACGAGGCAATCTATGCAGCATTTTATTGAAAAACAGAGGAAAATTTTATGCAAGAATTTGTTGAAATCAGTATATTACAACAGCGAAAAATTGAAGCTGAAATTATTAAACCGATCTATGAAATTATGAAACGTGAACTCGGCTTGGAAAAAGCAAAGTCAATCATTGAGGAAGCCGTCTCTAATGCAGCGGTGGATGCGGGTCGTCAATATGCAGAGAAAGAGCCAAATGGTACCAGTGTAGAAAGTTTTGTTGCTCTGCAATATTTGTGGGAAAAAGACGATGCACTCAAAATTGAAGTCGTGAATAATGATCACTACCAGTATAATTATAAAGTACATCGTTGTCGTTATGCAGAAATGTATCAAAAAATGGGATTGGCAGAGATTGGGTTTTTATTGTCTTGTAACAGAGATAGTAAATTTATCGAAGGTTATGCACCTAATATTAAATTGACTCGTCCACGTACCGTCATGAATGGTGATGGGTTTTGCGATTTTCGTTATCAATTGCAATCTGAACTTAAAGAATAATAAACATTTTTATTGAAAATAAGGGAAAATATCATGAAAACGTTTGAAACGATCACCCAACAGCATACCGAATTAGCCCAATATCTTATCCAATTTCGCCGTGAACGTCACCGATATCCAGAACTCTCTAATCAGGAAGTGGAAACCACCAAAGCCTTGCGGGCGGAATTAGAAAAACATCAAATTACGATTTTGGATTTACCGCTTAAAACAGGATTGGTCGCTGAAATTCAAGGTGAACCTACAGAGAAAATCGTGGTGCTACGCTCGGATATTGATGCGTTACCCATTTTAGAAGAAAGTGGCGTGGATTATGCTTCCCAAAAGGAGGGTGTAATGCACGCCTGTGGGCACGACTTCCACCAGTCCGCCGCATTAGGGGCGGCGATTTTATTAAAGCAACGTCAAGCCGAGCTTAAAGGCACGGTGCGAATTTTGTTCCAAGCGGCTGAAGAAACAGGGTTGGGGGCATTGGATGTGATTAACACAGGCGTGCTGAATGATGCCGATGTGATTTTTGGTATTCACAATGATCCTACTTTGCCCGTGGGGGTCTTAGGGACGAAGCCAAATGCTCTGACGGCAGGCGTAGATCGTTTTGAAATTAAAATTAATGCTAAAGGGGCTCATGCTGCACGTCCGCACGATGGTAATGATCCGATCATTATTTTGGCTCAGCTTATTAATGCGGTGCAATCAATAATGAGTCGTAATGTGGCATCTAATGAAAATGCAGTGGTATCCATTACCCAAGTGCATAGTGGTAATACGTGGAATGTGATTCCTGATAATGCTTATTTAGAAGGTACGGTGAGAAGTTTCAATCAATCTGTGCGTGAGCAAATTGAGCAACGTTTTAGAACGATTATTGATGGCATAAAATTCGCATTTGATGCGGATATTCAGTTATATTGGCACGCCGGTCCACCGTCAGTAATGAACAGTCCTGAATGGATTGATTTTGTCCTAGATATTGCTCGTCAAAATGGCTTTGAAACAAAATTGGTGGATGCCAGTCCAATCGGAGAAGATTTCGCATTTTATCAACAAAAAATCGCAGGGGTCTTTATTATGATTGGTTCGGGTGGGCCTTATGCGTTGCATCACCCAAAATTCCGTGTAGATGATACCGCACTTTTCCCAACGGCGAATTATTTGGCCGCATTGGCATCGGAATATTTGGCATTACATTCATAAAAAAACGGGCTTTCGCCCGTTTTACTTTTTTCAGACATTAGTCTGCTTTCCGAACACTAAACACTTCAATTTCTGCGGGTTTAAACACTTCTTGATCCACTTTGCCTTGAATGATAATTCGATCATCTGGGGTGATGGTAAAACCATTCCAGGCGTGATCATCTACTTCAATTTTAATTTGGCCTGTGGCATCTTTAAAATAAAATTCATCATCATCAATTTGGCTAGCGATTTGACCCGTTAAGCTGACAATCGTATCATCACTGGCTTTTAATGCTTGAGCAACGGTCATCGTCGTGCCAGCATAGCCACCTGCGAAACCGCCTTTGTGGTTATTATCAAAACCCGCCAATGCGGTACTTGAAATCGCAATCAGTGCGAGAGTGAGTAATTTTTTCATCTGTTGTTCTCCCTTTAATACCTTGATCTATCAATTAATGTTTACGAAGTTCAAAGACTTCAACTTCATTTGCTTTATGTGAATCACGATCTACTTTACCTCGAATGGTAATACGATCACTGCGAGTCACGGTTTGATTATTGAAAACATGGTCATCAATTTCGACTTTGATTTTGCCAGTATTATCTTTGAAATAAAATTCGTCGTTATCTACTTGACTGACAATATAGCCTGTCAAGGTGACAACGCTATTATCACGAGCTTGCAAGGCTTGAGCAACCGTCGTTGTCCCACTAGAAGATGACACAGTATTGGTTGTCGCTGTGTTGCTAAATCCAGCAAAGGCGGTAGTTGATGCTGCGATAAGTGCGATAGCTAATAGTTTTTTCATTTTTTCTCCTTGTTAATATATGTTGCCGTGCGAGTACACTGCTTGGGAAAGCTGTTTGGCTTTCATTGGTGTTAATTAGAACATGTAAATCTTAATTAAATATTAAGAAAGGAAGAATTTTTTGAAAAAAAATCGGCTCATTTGAGCCGATTGCTGTTATATCTTAGTAAAAATTATTTTGCATGTTTCTCAAAACGTTCGCTGACGAAATCCCAGTTCACCACATTCCAGAATTCTTTAATGTAATCTGGACGGCGGTTTTGGAATTTCAAGTAGTAAGCATGTTCCCAAACATCTAAGCCTAATAATGGGAAACCTTCGCAACCTGCAATGTCTTTACCCATTAATGGGTTATCTTGGTTTGCAGTAGAAACCACCGCTAATTTGTTTTCTGCTGTTACGACTAACCATGCCCAACCTGACCCGAAACGAGTCGCAGCCGCTTTTTCAAATTCTGCTTTGAACGCATCAACTGAACCAAAATCACGTTCAATGGCGGCTTTTAATGTACCTTGTAGGGTTGTACCTTTTTTCAACGATTTCCAAAATAAGCTGTGGTTAGTGTGTCCACCAACATTGTTACGCAATGCCGCAAATTTATCCGCCGGTACATTCGCCAAATGTTTTTTCAAAAATGAACCAGGGCAACCTTGAGCAGCAAGTTCTGCTAATGCAGGATTTGCCTCTAATACCGCATTGGCATTGTTAACATAGGCTTGGTGATGTTTGCTGTGGTGAATTTCCATGGTTTGTGCATCAAAATGGGGTTCTAATGCGTCATAGGCGTAGCCTAATTCTGGTAATGTGTAAGCCATTCTATTTTCCTTATATGAAAAGTTGAGAAGTATTTTTGTAGGGTTTGCTACAAATTCCAGTATCATATTAACAAAAAATTTGATTTAGATCAGTAAAAATGTAAATTTTTTGTTAAAAGGGCGTGATTGGATAACTCACGCCCTAATATTAAGTGCTATTTTACTTTTCTTGTTGTGCTTTCACCGCAGCCACGGCCACCATATTAATAATACGGCGAACAGAAGACTTGGATGTCAACACATGTGCCGGTTTTTTCATTCCCATCAGGATTGGGCCAATGGTAATCGGCGTATGGGTACCTTGCAACAAGTTCAAGCTAATCCGTGCAGATTCCATATTTGGCATAATTAATAAATTAGCCGCGCCTTTTAATGGGCTATCCGGCATGATTTCGTTACGTAAACTTTCCGTTAACGCCACGTCACAGTGCATTTCACCGTCAATAATTAAGGTCGGATCTAATTCCTTAACTAATTGTAAAACTTGACGCATTTTCACCGCACTTGGGTGAGCGGAAGTGCCGTAGTTAGAATGTGAAATTAACGCCACTTGCGGTTCAATACCAAAATGACGCACTTGATCCGCTGCCATTAAGGTAATTTCAGCTAATTCTTCTGCACTTGGATCGGTGTTCACAAAAGTATCGGCTAAGAATAAGTTGCGATCAGAAAGCACCAAACCATTCACTGTGGCTGGAACCTTAACATCTTCTTTAACACCGATAATCTCAGTTAATAAACTTAGACTTGAAGAGAACGTACCAACTAGTCCACACAACATAGCATCAGCATAACCTAATTCTAGTAATGCAGAACCAATCGCCGCAGAATTATTGATCATACGACGTTTTGCCATAGCGGCAGTCACGCCATTGCGTTTCATTTTGTTGTGATATAAGCCCCAGCATTTTTCAAAAATTACTGGATCAGTTGTACTTAACACATCAAAATCTTTACCGGCTTCAATTTTTAAACCGAGTTTTTTGATTTGTTGTTCAATGACTTCATGGCGACCCACCAACACTGGATAAGCAATACCAAGGCTGGTAATTTCTTGTACCGCATGCAAAATACGCGTTTCTTCACCGTCTGCTAATAAGACCCGTTTTTTGTCTTTTTTCGCTTGGTCAAATACAGGTTTCATAAACAAATTGGTTTTGTAAACGAATTGGCTTAATTTTTCCAAATAGGCATCCCAATCAGTGATAGGGCGAGTGGCTACACCGCTATCCATTGCCGCTTTCGCCACGGCAGGTGCAATACGTACGATTAAGCGTGGATCGAATGGTTTAGGAATAATGTAATCCGGCCCGAATGACACTTCGTTGCCACCATAAGCCGAGGTCACGACTTCGTTTTGTTCTGCTAGAGCAAGATCCGCAATAGCATGTACCGCCGCCATTTTCATTTCTTCATTAATGGTGGTCGCACTTACATCTAACGCACCACGGAAAATGAATGGGAAACAAAGGACATTGTTGACTTGGTTTGGGTAGTCAGAACGACCAGTACACACAATGGCATCAGGGCGAACCGCTTTGGCCTCTGGTGGGGTAATTTCAGGATCTGGGTTCGCCAGTGCTAAAATCAATGGACTCGCCGCCATGGATCTTACCATTTCAGCCGTTAACACGCCTTTGGCTGAACAGCCTAAGAAAATATCTGCATTTTCAATCACATCACCTAAAGAACGTGTGCCATTGTCATCAATGGCATACAATTTTTTGGTGTCATCCATGCGGTCATCACGATTTTTATAGATCACGCCTTTAGAGTCGCAAACCACGATATTTTCTCGTTTCATGCCGAGCGAAACCAATAAATTCAAACACGCAATAGAGGCGGCACCGGCACCTGATGCGACTAAACGCACATCTTCAATTTTTTTGCCCACAATGCGTAAACCGTTGATAACCGCTGCCGAGCTGATAATCGCCGTACCATGTTGGTCATCATGGAATACCGGAATGTGCATGCGTTCACGCAATTTTTGCTCAATATAGAAACATTCAGGGGCTTTAATATCTTCAAGGTTAATCCCGCCGAAAGTCGGTTCAAGAGAGGCGATAATCTCGACTAATTTATCAGGATCTTTTTCATCAATCTCAATATCAAACACATCCACGCCAGCGAATTTTTTAAACAATACGCCTTTCCCTTCCATCACCGGTTTACCTGCTAAGGCACCGATATTACCTAAACCTAATACCGCTGAACCATTAGAAATCACCGCAACCAAATTACCTTTTGCCGTATAACGATAAGCATTGGCTGGGTTTTTCTCAATATCCAAACAAGGTTCTGCTACCCCTGGGGAATAAGCCAAGGCTAAATCACGTTGGGTTGCAAGGGATTTGGTTGGCGTAACTTCAATTTTTCCTGGAACAGGAAATTCGTGGAAATCTAACGCTGCTTGACGTAAATCTGACATAATATACTTCCTTTTTATTCACTGGTTTTAATAATAACTCTCGCATTATAAAACGAATTTGAGAAAAAAACTGTGATCTAGTGCAAGTTTTTGAAAGAAATTGTTAGGGAAAGGTTAAATTAGGTGGGGGAAAGTAACCTTATTTTTAAGGAGATAAAAATTTTGTGATCCAGTTCACAGATTCAACAAAAAGTCCTTTTCCTTTTTCAATTTTTCTTCTATCTTTTTATCAAATTCAAATCGAAACGTTTCGATTTTGTTCTAAATAAGGAATTTAGGGGAAAATAACAATGAAAAAAACAACCTTACTCAATGCTCAACTTTCACATTGCATTGCCAGATTAGGGCATACGGACGGAATCACCATTTGCGATGCAGGTTTACCGATTCCTGAAAATGTGGAACGCATTGATTTAGCCTTAACCGCTGGTGTGCCGAGTTTTTTGCAGACGTTGGATGTGGTGGTGGCGGAGTTGTTTGTGGAGCGTGCGGTGTTGGCGGAAGAGATTAAGCATAAAAATCCAGAAATTTACACCGCAGTTTTAGAGCGTTTGCAACAGCTTGAACATCAACAAGGTAATCAAATTCAGATTAACTATGTGGCTCACGAGATTTTTAAAGAACTGACCCACAACAATAAAGCCATTGTTCGAACAGGCGAATGTTCCCCTTATGCTAATGTGATTTTGTATTCGGGCGTGCCGTTTTAAGTGATGAAAAAGGGTGGAAAGTATGAAAAACGATCCTTTATTGAAAATTAGCGGAATAGATAAATCCTTCCCAGGTGTGAAAGCCCTATCTAATGCCTGTTTGTCGGTGTATGCAGGACGAGCAATGGCATTAATGGGTGAAAATGGGGCGGGAAAATCGACATTGATGAAAGTGCTGACAGGGATTTATAGCAAAGATAAAGGCACGATTGAATATTTGGGGCAAGAAGTCCATTTCAAAAATCCAAAACAGTCGCAAGAAGCAGGGATTAGCATTATTCATCAGGAATTAAATTTAGTCGGCAATCTCACTATTGCGGAAAATATTTTCTTGGGGCGTGAGTTTACTACCCATTGGGGAGCGATTGATTGGGCGAAAATGTATGCGGAAGCGGATAAATTATTAGCTCGATTGAACGTGCCACACAGTAGCCAACAGCGTTGCGGCGAGTTGTCCATTGGCGAGCAGCAAATGGTGGAAATTGCCAAAGCTCTGAGCTTTGAATCCAAAGTGATTATTATGGACGAACCCACTGATGCCTTGACGGATACGGAAACCGAGGCGTTGTTTAACGTAATCCGAGAACTCAAAGCGGAAAATCGGGGGATTGTGTATATTTCGCACCGTATTAAAGAAATTTTTGAAATTTGCGATGATGTGACCGTGTTGCGTGATGGGCAATTTATCGGCGAAAAAACGGTTGCCGAATTGGACGAAGATCGTCTGATTGAAATGATGGTGGGGCGGAAATTGGAAGAACAATATCCGCATATTGACCAGCCGTTGGGCGACGTGCGGTTAGAAGTTGACGGACTTTCGGGCAGTGGCGTAGAAGATGTCAGTTTTCAGCTACACAAAGGCGAAATTTTGGGCGTGTCGGGGTTAATGGGGGCAGGGCGTACCGAATTAATGAAAGTGATTTATGGGGCGTTGCCAAAAACGAGCGGAAAAGTGCGGTTAAATCAGCAAGAGATTTCTATCAATTGCCCACAAGACGGACTTAAGCACGGTATTGTATATATTTCCGAAGATCGCAAGGGGGACGGCTTAATTTTAGGGATGTCAGTGAAAGAAAATATGTCGCTCACTGCTCTCGATCATTTCGCTAAACTGGGGCAAATTAACCACAAAGCGGAGCAAATGGTGGTGACGGATTTTATTGATTTGTTCAACGTGAAAACGCCGAGTTCCGATCAGCCTGTAGGCTTGCTGTCAGGCGGTAATCAACAAAAAGTGGCGATTGCCAAAGGCTTAATGACGCGTCCTGATGTGTTGATTTTAGACGAACCCACAAGGGGCGTGGACGTGGGGGCGAAAAAGGAAATTTATCAGCTGATCAATAAATTCAAACAAGAAGGCTTGAGCATTATTTTAGTGTCCAGCGAAATGCCCGAAGTGTTGGGAATGTCGGATCGGATTTTAGTGATGCGAGAAGGCAAAATTAGCGGCGAATTTTCACGTACGCAAGCATCCCAAGAAAAATTATTAGCGGCGGCGATTGGTAAGCAAGGAGAATAACAATGACAACAGAAAAACATTCATTTCAATTCGGCAAATTTCTGCTAGAACAACGGTCTATCGTAGCATTATTGGTGTTAATTGCCATTGTATCGGCGATTAATCCTGATTTTTTCAGCCTAGATAACATCTTGAACATTTTACGCCAAACGTCCGTGAATGCCGTGATTGCGGTGGGAATGACCTTTGTCATTTTAATTGCAGGGATCGATCTGTCGGTGGGTTCCATTTTGGCTTTAACAGGGGCGATAGCCGCCAGTCTAGTGGGAGCGGAATATCCGATCTTATTGGTGGTGCCAGCCACGCTTTTATTAGGTACATTGCTGGGTTCAATCAGTGGCGTGATCGTGGCAAAAGGCAAAGTGCAATCTTTTATTGCTACGCTGGTGACGATGACCTTATTGCGTGGCGTAACTATGGTTTACACTGATGGTCGCCCGATTAGCACAGGATTTTCCGATACCGCAGACAGCTTTGCTTATCTCGGCACAGGCTATTTATTCGGGATTCCATTTCCCATTTGGTTAATGGCGATTGTGTTTTTGGTGGCGTGGTATGTGCTAAAACACACCCAAATCGGACGCTATATTTATGCTTTAGGGGGCAATGAAGCGGCTACCCAATTATCAGGCATTAATGTGAATAAAATCAAAGTGTTTGTCTTTGCGGTGAGCGGTTTTCTATCTGCCTTGGCTGGCTTAATTGTCACATCTCGTCTTTCTTCGGCACAACCCACCGCAGGTGTTTCTTATGAATTAGATGCCATTGCGGCGGTCGTGGTCGGTGGCACTAGTTTAATGGGCGGTAAAGGGCGTGTAATGGGAACATTGATCGGGGCGTTGATTATTGGGTTCTTAAATAATGCCTTGAATTTATTAGATATTTCATCTTACTATCAAATGATAGCAAAAGCGTTGGTTATTCTCGTGGCAGTTTTAGCGGATAACTATTTAGGTACTAAAAAAGCGTAAATTAATAGGAGATTTCACTATGAAAAAATTAACCACATTAGCATCAGCCTTATTACTCAGTGGCGTATGCGGCGTAGCCTTGGCACAAGATACCATTGCCTTGACCGTATCCACGCTGGATAATCCGTTCTTTGTATCCTTAAAACAAGGGGCAGAGAAAAAAGCCGAAGAATTAGGCTACAAATTAGTGGTGTTGGATTCGCAAAACGACCCTGCCAAAGAGCTTTCCAATGTGGAAGATTTAATGGTGCGTGGGGCAAAAGTGTTGCTCATCAACCCAACCGACAGCGAAGCCGTAGGCAATGCGGTGGCGATTGCCAATCGTAATAAAATCCCCGTGATCACCCTTGACCGCAGTGCGGCAAAAGGCGAAGTAGTGAGCCATATTGCGTCCGACAACGTGGCTGGTGGCAAAATGGCAGGGGATTTCATTGCCGAAAAACTGGGCAACGGTGTGAAAATTATTCAACTGGAAGGCACCGCAGGCACATCCGCTGCTCGTGAACGTGGCGAAGGCTTTAAACAAGCCATTGCAGCTCACCAATTTGATGTACTAGCCAGCCAACCAGCGGATTTTGACCGCACCAAAGGCTTGAATGTGATGGAAAACTTACTGCAATCCAAAGGGGCAGTGCAAGCCGTATTCGCTCAAAATGACGAAATGGCATTAGGGGCATTGCGTGCCATTAGTGCGGCGAATAAAAAGGTGTTAGTTGTGGGCTTTGACGGCACTGATGACGGCGTGAAAGCCGTAGAAAGTGGAAAACTTGCCGCCACCGTGGCTCAACAACCTGAATTAATCGGCAGCCTAGGCGTGGAAACCGCTGACAAAGTGTTGAAAGGCGAAAAAGTGGAAACGAAAATTCCAGTGGATTTGAAAGTGGTGACCAAATAATAACAAAATCCCCTGCAATTTCTTGCAGGGGATTTATCGCTCAAGGCGTTAAAAAATCGCTTTTCAGCGTATCGCTCTAAGGCGTTACTTGAACATAATAACAGATTTTTATGATTTGTCTAATAAAATATTGGCACTTATCGCTTTGATCACGGCTTTTTGTATTTGCTCAACCAGAGTATAGGGTAGTCGATTATCTATACGTTTCCCTTGATGATAAATAGGAAATAATCGCTGACGGCTAACCGCTTGAATAAGTTCTGCTTTTGCCCAGCGTTGTCGTTTATCATAAAAGCTCGTTTCTTGAATAAGATTGCTATCAATTTCTATATGATATTGGTTTTGTATACCGCTAATATTTTTTGTTGACGAAATGGGAACAACAAGAGCTAATCCCTGTAATTTCGCATTTAACACCACAACCATTCTGCGTTTGACGATTTCAGGGGGGATATGCCCATCAAAATTGTTGATATTTTGGCTCAATAGACCATAATCACATTCAAGAATATCACCGACTTTAAGACGATGATGACCAATAGACATATTATTTCCTTTTATTTACTGTTTATAAGAACAGTTTATATATTTACACGGAGAAAGTCAATTTGATAAATGGAAAAAATTTTGTGATCCAACTCACATATTCTATAAAAAAGGCTTTTTACCCTAATCGTTTTATTGTATCTTTTTTCCTTGAATCGAAACGTTTCGAAAGAGTATTAGATAAGGGCAACCTATTATGAAAAAAACACTCACCATCCTAGGCAGCATCAACGCTGATCACGTCATTTCCGTTCCCCATTTCGCCAAACCCGGTGAAACACTCACAGGACACCATTACCACATTGCCTACGGTGGCAAAGGGGCGAATCAAGCGGTGGCAGCGGCAAGGTTAAGTGATGAAAATACCCAAGTGAATTTTATTGGCTGTATTGGTGATGACGACATTGGTCGGACGATGAAACTGGCGTTTGAGCAGGACGGCATTAACACGCAATTTATTCATCAAATCGCCCACCAAACTACAGGGATTGCAATGATTCAAGTGGCAGCGAGTGGCGAAAATAGCATTGTGATTTCCGCTGGTGCGAATGGTTGTTTAGATGAAAAGATTGTCGAACAAAGCCGAAGCCAAATTGAGCAAGCAGATATGTTATTAATGCAGTTAGAAACACCGTTGCCAGCTGTGATCAAAGCCGCTCAAATCGCTAAAAATAATGGCGTAAAAGTGGTGCTAAATCCTGCTCCTGCTCAAAAATTGCCTGATGAATTATTGGCAAATTTAAATATGATTACCCCCAACGAAACCGAAGCGGAAATTTTAACAGGGGTGAAAGTAACCGACCTTGAAACCGCGGTGAAATCTGCGGAAATTTTTCATCAAAAAGGCATTGAAACTGTATTGATTACGCTAGGATCAAAAGGCGTATTTGTGAGTACACAAGGACAACAAGAAATCGTGGCAGGTTTTAAAGTCAACGCCGTTGACACCACCGCCGCAGGGGATACCTTTAATGGGGCATTTTTCGTCGCATTATTGGACGGCAAACCGTTAAAAGAAGCCATTCGTTTTGCTCACGCTGCAGCGGCGATTAGTGTAACCAGAGAAGGGGCACAGCCGTCTATTCCCACAAGACGTGAAACTTTGGATTTTTTAACCGCACTTTAGGGTGATTTTATGGCAACAATGAAAGACATTGCACGGCTCGCACAGGTTTCCACCTCCACGGTGTCGCTGGTTATTAACAATGCCCCCAATGTCAGTCCAGCGATGCGATCTAAAATAATGGCGGTGGTAAACGATCTGAATTACAAACCGTCAGCCCTTGCTCGTAGTCTCAAAGTCAAAGAAACTCGTACTATCGGAATGCTCGTCACCACCAGTGATAACCCATTCTTTGCAGAAGTGGTAGCAAACGTAGAACGTTATTGTAACCGATTGAATTACAACCTGATTTTATGCAATACTGATGACGATCCACAACGCTTAGAAAAAAATATCCAAACCTTGATTCAAAAGCAAGTAGATGGTTTATTGTTAATGTGTACTGAAAGCCATTTTCAGACCCAACAAGCTAAACCGTTAAATTTAACCTTGCCTTGTGTGATTATGGACTGGTGGCCAACGGAAGTGTGTGCAGATAAAATCGTGGAAAATTCAGAACTTGGCGGCTATCTTGCGACAAAAACCTTAATTGAATATCATCATCAGAAAATTGGCATTATCACCGGTAGCCTAAAAAAACCGTTGGCACAAAACCGTTTAAAAGGCTTTAAACAGGCGTTAAAAGAGCATAATTTGGCAATCAATAAGCAATGGATCATTGAAAGCCATTTTAATTTTAATGGCGGTATTTGGGGAATGGAACAATTACTTAACCAAAACGAGCGCCCAACGGCTGTGTTTTGTTGTAGTGATACCATCGCCCTTGGTGCCTATCAAGCCTTATGGCGACAGGGTTTATCCGTGCCACAAGATATGTCGATTATCGGTTATGACAATATTTCTCTTTCTCAATATCTCAGCCCACCACTGACGACTATTCACCAACCGAAAAATCGATTGGCGGAAATGGCGGTGGATACGTTGTTACAGCGAATTAAAAACTCTGCAGAAAATTACCGCACTTTGATGTTGGAACCAAGTTTGGTGTTACGAGAATCGGTAATAAAACGTTAATTTTTTCTTTTTTCATTTCTCTTACTGGCTTTTTTCTCATTAGTCTTAGCCTTTTTCTACTTAGAATAGTACAATGCTTGATAAGAAAATAGGAAAACAATATGAGATTAGATAAATTTTTAGCCGAACAAACCGGCCTAACCCGCTCGCAAGCTACCAAAGCCCTAAAACAAAGTGCGGTGCAAATTAATGGAGAAATTGAAAAAAGTGGGGCAAGAAAAGTGTCCTCGCAAGATGAAATTTTGTTTAATGGCGAACGTCTTGAATGGGTGGAGGGGAAACAATATTTTATGTTTAACAAGCCACAAGATGTGGTCTGTTCCAATGATGACGGTGAATATTCGACCATTTATCAATTTTTTGATTATCCGTTGGCAGGGAAATTGCACAGTGCAGGGCGGTTGGATGTGGATACCACAGGATTGGTGTTGTTGACCGATGATGGGCAGTGGTCGCACCGTATTACGTCGCCGAAACATCATTGTGAGAAAACTTATTTAGTCACCCTTGCCGATCCCGTGGAGGCCAATTATCAACAAGCCTGTGAAAGTGGCATTTTATTGCGTGGCGAGAAAGAGCCGACTAAACCAGCGAAATTAGAAATTTTAGACGATTACAACGTGAATTTAACCATTTCTGAGGGACGTTATCATCAAGTCAAACGCATGTTTGCGGCCTTAGGGAATAAAGTGGTGGGGTTGCATCGTTGGCGAGTGGGGAATATTATTTTAGATGACGATTTAGCCGAGGGCGAATTTAGAGCCTTGACCGAACAGGAAATTTTAGGAGTCATACATGAGTAAACCTTATAAAGCCGGCGTGCTTTTTATTTTAACGCTCGGTATTTTATCCATGTTACCGCCGTTGGGCATCGATATGTATTTGCCCGCATTTTTGAATATCGCCCAAGATCTAAAGGTGGATGCCGAGCAAGTGCCTTATACCTTGACGCTGTTTACCTTTGGCATGGCCATTGGTCAGTTATTTTGGGGACCGATTGGAGATAGTTATGGACGCAAGCCGAGTATTTTGCTTGGTATTATTGTCGGGGCATTTTCCGCTCTTGCTTTAACGGCGGTGGATTCTATTCAACATTTCACCGCACTTCGCTTTGTGCAAGGCTTTTTTGGTGCGGCTCCTGTGGTGTTAGTGGGGGCATTGTTGCGTGATTTGTTTGATAAAAATGAGCTATCAAAAATGATGTCATTAATTATGTTAATCGTGATGGTCGCTCCGCTCATTGCACCGATTTTAGGGGGATATATCGTCACCTATTTCAACTGGCACATGATTTTTTATATTATTGCCGTGGCAGGATTTTTAAGTGTGTTGCTGGTATTTTTCTTGGTACCTGAAACCCATAAAAAAGAAAATCGTGTCCCATTACGGTTAAATATTATCGCACGCAATTTTGCGACTATTTGGAAACAAAAAGAAGTGTTGGGTTATATGATTTCATCTGGCTTTGGTTTTGGTGGGATGTTTGTGTTCTTAACCCTTGGCTCCATTGTGTATATTGATTTATACGGTGTGTCGGTGGAAAACTTTGGTTATTTCTTTATGCTAAATATTGGCGTGATGACGATCGGATCTTTTCTGAATGGACGTTTTGTACATAAATGGGGTGCAGAGAAATTATTACAAGGCGGCTTGCTGGTACAATTTATCGCAGGTATGTGGCTAATTTTAGTGGCTGTGTTTGATCTTGGTTTTTGGTCAATGGCGATTGGTGTCGCAGTTTTTGTTGGGCAAAATGCCTTGATTTCATCTAATTCCATGGCATCTATTCTGGGAAAATTCCCGAATATGGCAGGCACGGCAAACTCCATTGCAGGAACGGTACGTTTTGGCTTGGGGGCGACAATCGGTTCGTTGGTGGCATTATTAAAATTAGATACAGCGAAACCGATGTTATTTTCCATGGCCGCTTGTGTGATTGTCGCCGTGTTAACCTATTATTTTTTAACTTATAAAACCCTACAAGGTCGTCAATAATGGCATTACAACGTTGTCCCGAATGTCGGCGAAAAATCAGTGAAAGTGTGGAAATTTGTCCCCATTGTGGTTTTTCTTTTAAAGAGGAAGATTTGGAAATTTATCGTCAAAAACTCGAGCAACGCCGTTTGCATAATCAACAATTAAACCGCCAGAATGTGAAAGTGCAGTTGTTTTGGTTGGTGGTGTTTGTGCTAGTGATTGCTGGAGCGGCGTGGTGGAATGGGTAATAAACGGCTAATTTAATTGGTTTAAACGATAAAGTGCGGTGGAATTTGAAAAACATTCATCAATTCCACCGCACCTTTTTTATTATCTGATTAGGCTAGCTAAATAAACCAGATTGATTCGCAATAAACAGTAATGTAAAACTCGTTAAGTAAATCAAGCCGATAATTGATAACCAGAACAGTCCACCTCTCACTTTATGTTGCCCTTTTAAGACTAATGAAAGGTTTAAATACGCAAAGATTGGCGTCGATACAAATGACGCAATCATGGCGAATTTTAACATTGGGCCGACTGCATTGTTAAAATAGAAAATAACCGCTAATCCTGAAAGGGCCGCCAAAAAGATCGCCGTATTTAAAATACTTGGGCGACTTTCTTTTTTACCTAAAATAAGACGGAAACTTTCCACATTGGCACGAGAATAGCCGTCAAGCACGGTAAGTGTGGTACCGAGCATACACATAAATGCAATAAAGGCAATTAAGCCTCTTGCCCATTCGCCAATGGTGGACGCATACATATTGATTAATTGTGCAATATATTTTCCGCTGACCATTTCCACGGTGTCACCTGCACCAAATTGGACTAATGCACCTAAGGCTAAGAATACAAGAGCTAAAATAGCCGTGCCAATATAGCCTACGTTAAAATCAAAAATACCGTCTTGATAAGAGACCTTAGTAAAACGGCGTTTTGCCACTACCCACATGGAGTTTACCGCAGAGATTTCAATCGGTGCGGGCATCCAGCCCATTAATGCCACAATAAAGCCTAATGCGGTTAAGCTCCATGGATTTGGGGAAATATAATCTTGCGGGGCGACACCTTGAATACCATTACGCATAAAAGCAATCATGACTGCGGCAACGGTGGTGACGGTGAGAGCAATCATAATCAGCTTGGACAAACCATCTAAGATACGATATTTCCCTAATAATAAAATTGCCGTACAGCCTCCGATAACAATTAGGCTTAAGGTTGGAAGTGGCACGGGGAACGGTAACACAAAGGTTAAAATGGCCGCACATAATAAGCCAACACCTGCGGTATTAATAATGGTCGCAAATACATTAAGCAAGAAGAATACCCATAAATAGAGTTTTCCTTTTTGCAAATACCCCTCTAATAAGGAATTTCCCGAGTCTAAGGTATATTGGGCGCCAAAGCGGAAAAAGGGATATTTAAATAAGTTCGCCAGAATAATGATAATGGCTAATTGCCAACCGTAGATTGCGCCTGCTTGGGTTGAGGCCACAATGTGTGAGCCACCCACCGCAGCGGAGGCCATGAGAATGCCTGGGCCTAAGGCATTGAGTTTACTTTTCAAGGTGGATTTTTCAGTGGATAGCTGAAAAGCCTTGTCGTTAATTTGATTTTCAGACATATTTTGCTTCCTTTGGATATTTTTATGGTTTGAAAGCTAAAATATAGCATAAAATTATGTTTTGTCATTATTGTTTTAACAAAAATGAAATAATTATCTTTAAATGGAAGATTAGAAGATATAAAAAACCGAGCTGTAGCTCGGTTTTTTGTGTGTGGGCAGAAAAACTGCGGTATTTTTTCGTTATTTTTTCTTCGCATATTTCAAACTATCAATGGCCACCGCAATAATGATAATGGTACCTTTGATAATATATTGCCAGTAAGGATTAACCCCGATATAAGTTAAACCATAGTTGATAACAGTGAAGATTAATACCCCTGTTACTACACCAATGATTGTCCCTACACCACCAGCGAATGATACACCACCCACCACGCAAGCAGCCATGGCATCCATTTCATACATAAAACCTAAGTTATTGGTGGCGGAACCGATGCGACCGGCTTCAAGCATACCACCGAACGCATAGAAGATACCTGATAGCATGTAAACCGCCATTAGGTTACGCACGACGTTAACGCCGGATACTTTGGCGGCCTCTGGGTTACCCCCGATAGCAAAGATATTTTTACCAAAACGTGTTTTTTCCCATAACATCCACATAATCACGGTTGCGATAGCCGCATAAATGGTAATGTAAGACAGTCTAAATGAACCGAGTCGGAAAAAGCCTTGGGTAAAGGTGGAAAAGTTTTCAGTGAATCCGGCAATCGGAGAGGAACCCACGGCATCATAATAGAGCGAGTTGATCCCATAGACGATAATCATGGTGCCCATGGTGGCGATAAAAGGAGCCACATTGAGGACCGAAATCACAAAGCCGTTGAGTAAACCGATGATCCCGCCAATTACGCAAACCAACAAGATCACGCCGACAATCGGCATTTCAGGCAAGTTCGGGAATACACGATTCAGATTATCCATGCCTTGTAACATGGTGGCAGACACTACCGCCGCTAAACCCACTTGGCGACCAGCGGATAAGTCGGTACCTTGCACCACTAAAAGCCCTGCTACCCCTAACGCAATCACTAATCGCACGGAAGATTGGGTGAGAATATTACTAAAGTTACGCAAACTCAAGAAACTTGGGTCTTGCACGATAACCACAAGCAACAAAATAAGCAAGATGAAATAGATTGCATTTTGTTTTAGGAAATCTTTGGTTTTATTGTCTTTGATAGCCATAATGACCTTCCTTTATTACATCTGTTATAAATATTTCGCCGCAAGTTGTAGAATTTCTTGTTGCGATGTTTTACTGGTTTCTACAATACCGGCCACTTTGCCATTACTCATCACCAAAATACGGTCGGTTACCCCGAGCAATTCTGGCATTTCCGAAGAAATCATAATGATCCCTTTATCTTTTTGAGCAAGCTGCATAATGAGTTGATAAATTTCGTATTTTGCACCGACATCAATACCCCGTGTCGGTTCGTCAAGCATTAACACTTCTGGTTGGGTTAATAACCAACGACCGATAATTACTTTTTGTTGGTTTCCCCCTGAAAGGGAGCCAATCGTGGTTTTGTGTGATGGGGTTTTCACATTCATGGCATCAATCACCCATTGGGTGTCGCTGTTCATTTTCTTGTTACTTAATAAGCCCCATTTACTGATGTAGGATTTCATATTGGAAATCAGGGAATTAAACTCAATACTTAAATTGGCATAAATCCCTGTGGAACGGCGTTCTTCCGTTACCAATGCAAAACCATTGTTAATGGCGTCAACTGCGGTGCGATTTTGCACGATTTTTCCATTGAGTTTTACCGTACCGCTTTGTTGTTCACGTACGCCGAAAATGGTTTCCACAATATCCGTGCGTTTCGCCCCCACTAAACCTGCCACGCCCAAAATTTCACCTTTGCGTAATTCAAAGCTGACATCTTGAATAGAGGGTTGATTTTTGGCAGTTAAATGTTCTACTTGTAAAATCACTTCTTTTGGCTGATTGGTTTTTGGTGGGAAACGTTGGGTTAATTCACGTCCAACCATCATAGCCACAATGCCGTCCATGGTGGCACCTTTAACTGGCACGGTATTAATCCATTTTCCGTCACGTAAAATGGTGATTTCATCACAAATTTTGAAAATTTCATCCATTTTGTGGGAAATATAAATAATGCCACAGCCCCGATCTTTTAATTTTTGGATAATTTTAAACAGGTGTTCCACTTCTTTTTCAGAAAGGGATGACGTCGGCTCGTCCATGATCACGATCTTGGCATGATAAGAGAACGCTTTCGCAATCTCGATCATTTGCATTTGGGAAACGGATAAATTGGCCACTTTTTCTTTAGGATCAATCTCAATATCTAATTCATCAAAAATGGCTTTGGTTTCGTTGTACATTTTGGCATGATCCACGAACATGCCTTTTAGTGGATAACGGCCTAACCAAAGGTTATCCATCACGCTGCGTTGACGCACTAAATTTAATTCTTGATGCACCATGGAAATCCCATTTTCAAGGGCTTCTTTTGATGTTTTGAAATTAACCGGTTGGCCTAAGAAGAGAATCTCGCCCTCATCTTTGGCATAGATCCCGAATAAACATTTCAATAGGGTAGATTTTCCCGCTCCATTTTCCCCCATTAAGGCATGGACAGAGTGGGATTTGACCGCCAGATTAGCACCGTCTAACGCCTTTACCCCAGGGAAAGATTTACTAACATTGGTCATTGTGAGTAGCACTTCTTGTGTTGACATATCTCACCTCACACTAAATCATTACATAAAACAATAGGGCTTGCGTGTTCCACTTGAGAGACACAAGCATTGCCATCACAAGCCCTAATTAAAAGAAAATAAAAGAATTATTTTGAGAATTTATCTAAGTTGTCTTTGTCAACGCCCACATAAGGAATACGTGCAACACGATTTTCAAGTTTAAAGTCCGCTCCATCCGTTGGGGCTTTACCTTTCACAAGGTTATCGGCTAATTTCACCAACACTTTCGCTTGATTGACACCGTCGTTTAACACGGTACCTGCCATTTCGCCTTTTTTGATTAATTGCAAGGCTTCTGGCAACGCATCTACCCCAAAGATAGGTAATTTTTTACCATGTGCTTTGGTGGCTTCCAATGCTCCCATGGCCATACTGTCATTATTAGAAATGATCACTTCAATTTGGTTAGATTTACCACTTGAAAGCCACGCATCGGTTTTATCTTTCGCTTGTGCCGCATCCCACATACCGGTATCAATAAATAATTGTTCAGTGCCGATACCTTGTTTGTTTAATTGTTCCACTACATATTTCGTACGTGCTTCTGCGTCTGGGTGGCCCGGTTCACCTTTCAATAACACATATTGAATTTTGCCGTCTTTATTTAAGTCAAGGGCAGGATTGGCTTTCCATTGTTTGGCAATCAAATCTGCTTGAATTTCACCAGATTCTTTTGGATCGGTACCGACATAATAGGCTTTGTCATAACTACCAATGGCTTTCGCACCTGGGTCTTTGTTAAAGAAAATCACCGGAATATCTTCGCCTTGGGCTTTTTTGATAATGGTTGGTGCGGCAGATGGGTCAACAAGGTTAATGGCTAAGGCTTTCACCCCTTTAGAAATTAACACATCCACTTGGTCGTTTTGAATAGATTGGGCATTTTGCGAGTCATTCATTAACAACTCAACATCTTTGAGTGGTTCTGCATTTTTAGCAATTTCTTGACGCATTAACGCCATGAAATTGTCATCATATTTGTAAATGGTTACACCAATACGGTCAGCCGCTTGTGCTGCACTGCTTGCTAAGCCTAAACCGATAGATAATGCGACTGCACTTAATACTGCTTTTTTCATAACAATGTCCTCATTAATTGATTAACTAAAATGATGAAATTACCGCAAAATTGTTTAAATAAAACACAACAACCTTGTGTAATATGACTAAGATACACTATTTTTTTTCTCAATACTGTGATCTCTCTCACACTTTTGAAAAAAAGTGTAAGCGTTTACAAAAAAATTATTGCGGATAACAATTATCCGTAGAAAACCGTCGTACCAATGTTGGGTTAAATTGCGTATGAATTGGCGTATCAATTTTTTCATTGACCAAACTTAACGCTAATTTAGACGCATAAGTTGCCATTAAATCAATAGGATAGCGGATAGTTGAAAGTTTTGGCACCAAATGGCTTGCAATTGGCATATCATCAAACCCGATTAAGGAAAATTGACGTGGCACATGGATATTATTTTCCGTTAGCACGGATAATGCTCCCGCTGCCATACTGTCATTGTAAGCCACCACGGCGGTTAAATCCGAATGATAGCTCAATAAATCCACCATTGCCGCTTCGCCTCCCTCAAAATCAGGGCTATTTTGTACGCTAGTATTTTCAATTAAGGGTAAATGATATTGTTGAAGTGCGGTTAAATAACCTTGTTTTCTTTCTCGTTCATCATTAATTTGATGGTTTGAACCGATATAACCAATTTTACGATGTCCCAATTTTATTAATAATTCTGTACCTAAAAAGGTGCCACGTTGGTTATCCAAACTGACGCAACGGTGTTCATAACCGGCAATACAGCGGTTAATAATCACCATGCCAGGGACTTGTTCTAAATAGGCAATAAGTTCTTGATCGCTCAACCCTTTCGAATGTACAACTAAGCAGCTACAACGTTTACGCAAAAGGGTTTCAATGGCTCGGCGTTCTCGTTCTGCTTGATGATAGCCCATGCCGATTAACATGGTTTTACCGTATTCATAGGCAACCTGATCTACCGCTTTGACTAAAATCGCAAAAAATGGATCAGAGACATCCGTCACCACCACACCGAGCGTATCGGTATTTTGTAAGGCCAAGGCTTGTGCATTCGCATTAGGCGAATAACCTAAATTTTGCACCGCACTTTCTACCGCAAGGCGAGCGGTTTCACTGCAAGAGGCATTGTTTAATACCCGAGAAACCGTCGCCACAGACACGCCTGCTTGTTTGGCCACATCACGAATGGTAATCATACTTTTCTCCCAATATAACAATGATGTAGGGGCGTATTGCATACGCCCTTATGCTCGATCTGTTTTGGGCGTATGCAATACGCCCCTACATTTCGCTCCTACATTCCGCCCCACATTCAAAGATACATAATGAAAACGTTACCACTTCATTTTTGTCATTTCAACCCAAAAATACAATAAATTTTTCAAGTTTTTTTCAAAAATATGATCTACGTCACAGATTATTTCAAAAAATCTGCTATCTTATACCCAGTTAAATGTAACCGTTTCCGTTTTATCAAACGTAAGGACATATTATGAGTATTATTTTTGATCCAACTGAACATCCACATCGTCGTTATAATCCGCTGACTGACCAATGGGTGTTAGTATCGCCCCACCGAGCCAAACGCCCATGGCAAGGGCAACAGGAAAAAGTCAATGAAGAACAAAAGCCAAGTCACGATCCGAATTGTTATCTTTGCCCGAGAAATAAACGCATTACAGGCGAATTAAACCCTGATTATCAGCAGCCTTATGTGTTTAAAAATGATTTCTCTGCCTTATTAGAAGATACGCCAGCCCCTGAAACGTCTAGCGATCCGCTATTTCAGTCGGTGCAAGCTCAGGGGGAAAGTCGAGTGATTTGTTTTTCACCGGATCATAGCAAAACCTTGCCGCTATTAAGCGTAGCAGAAATTAGCCAAGTGATTAAAGTTTGGCAACAACAACTTATGGAATTAGGGCAAAAATATCAATGGGTACAAGTGTTTGAAAACAAAGGTGCGGCTATGGGTTGTTCCAATCCCCATCCCCATGGTCAAATTTGGGCCAATAGCTTTTTGCCAAACGAAGTGGTTCGGGAAGATCAAACCCAACGCCGTTATTTGGCAGCACATCATTCGCCTATGTTATTAGACTATGCTCAACGTGAACTACAATTAAAAGAACGCATTGTGGTGGAAACTGAACATTGGTTAGCCGTGGTGCCGTATTGGGCGGTGTGGCCGTTTGAAACGCTATTAATGCCGAAAAAAGCACAAATTAAACGTTTAACCGATTTAACCGCAGAACAAGCGGACGATCTGGCGTTAGCCTTGAAAAAATTGACCACCAAATACGACAATTTATTTGAAACCAGTTTCCCTTATTCCATGGGCTTTCATGCCGCACCGTTTAATGGTGAACCCAATGATCACTGGCAATTACACGCCCATTTTTATCCGCCATTATTGCGTTCTGCCACAGTGCGAAAATTTATGGTGGGCTATGAAATGCTAGGCGAAAGTCAACGAGATTTGACGGCAGAACAAGCGGCGACAAGATTACGTGAGTTAAGTGAAATTCATTATAAACAACGATAAATAAAAAATTCCCTCTTCCTAAGAACGATAAACAAAGTCCCCTCTCCCTCTGGGAGAGGGCTAGGGTGAGGGTAAAATAACCATTGACCCTCACCTTAACCCTCACCCCGACCCTCTCCCAGAGGGAGAGGGGGAGAATACTGCGATGATGAGGGGAATAGTAAAGAAGGAAAATAAAAATGACCCCACAACAAACCGCAAAACAATTATTTGAACAAAAATTTCACCGCACTTCAGAATTAAATGTGTATGCCCCAGGGCGAGTGAACATTATTGGCGAACACACCGATTACAACGACGGCTTTGTGATGCCTTGTGCGATTAACTATGGCACCGCTGTTTGTGGTGCGAAACGTGACGATCACCTGTTTAACGTGTATGCGGCGGATTTAGAAGATAGCGATCAATTTTCTTTAACGGAAGAAATCACCCCAGTCGCCGACAAAAAATGGACAGGCTATGTGCGTGGTGTGGTGAAATTTATTCAGCAACATTGCCCTGAATTTAAACAAGGGGCAGACTTAGTGATCTCTGGCAATGTGCCACAATCTTCGGGTTTAAGTTCTTCCGCCGCCCTTGAAGTAGCGGTGGGGAAATTTTGCCAACAGTTAGGCAAGTTAGCGTTAACCAATACCCAAATTGCCTTAATCGGTCAAATGGCTGAAAACAAATTTGTCGGGGCAAATTGTGGCAATATGGATCAGCTTATTTCTGCCTTGGGCGAGCAAGACCATTTACTGATGATCGATTGCCGTAGCCTTGAAACCGTTTCCGTGCCAGTGCCAGAAAATATTGCCGTGATGATCGTCAACTCCCATGTGAAACATGATTTAGTCACCGGTGAATACAATACACGCCGTCAACAATGTGAACGTGCCGCCGAATTTTTTGGCGTAAAAGCCTTGCGTGATGTGTCGATTGAACAGTTTAAACAACGTGAAGCCGAACTCATTGCCTTTGATGAAGATACCGCTAAACGAGCTAGACATATTGTGACGGAAAATCAACGTGTATTAGATGCCGTTCAAGCCTTAAATCAAGGCGATATTTCTACGCTAGGCAAATTAATGGGACAATCCCATGATTCTATGCGTGATGATTTTGAGATTACCATTCCTGAAATTGATTATTTGGTGGAATTGGCTCAAGTGGCCGTGGGTGAAACTGGCGGTGCCAGAATGACTGGCGGTGGTTTTGGGGGCTGTATTGTGGTGGTCGCTCCGGTAGAAAAAGTCGAGGCGGTGCGTCAACTGATTGCCGACAATTACCAAAAACAAACCGGCATTAAAGAAGAATTTTATGTCTGTACTGCGTCACAAGGAGTACAGGTATGTCCGTAAGCGTTGAAACTACCAAGGCGTTGGCCCCCGATAAGCAAGCCTTACAGCTTGTGACCTTAACCAATCAACAAGGCATGCGAGTACAATTTATCGATTGGGGAGCCACTTGGGTGTCCTGTGTTGTGCCAGTGGGTGATGAAAAGCGTGAAGTATTGCTTGGTTGCAAGTTGGAAGATTACGCTAAACAAGGCGTCTATTTCGGGGCGACCATTGGCCGTTATGCTAACCGCATTGCCAACAGCCAATTTAATTATCAAGGGCAAACCATTAAACTCACTGCCAATCAAGGCTCACATCAGTTACATGGCGGGCCGATTGGCTTTGATAAACGACGTTGGCAAATCGAACAAACAGCGGAAAAGTGCGGTGAAAATGGGGTGATTTTTTCCTTAACTTCCCCTGACGGCGAGCAAGGCTTTGTAGGCACGGTTAAGGTTCAAGCGATTTATCGTTTAACCGACGATAACGCCCTGATCGCCGAATTTAAGGCGATTTCCGATCAAGATACTCCATTAAATTTAACCAATCATGCCTATTTTAATTTACATCATGCCGAACAGGGCAGTGATATTCGTGAGCATTTTTTGCAACTCAATGCGGCACAATTTTTGCCAGTGGATAGTCAAGGTATTCCCAATGCACCTTTGAAATCGGTACAACATACTAGCTTTGATTTCCGCCAAGCAAAAGCCATTAAACAGGACTTTTTACAAGATGAGCAACAGCTGACCAAAGGTTACGATCACGCTTTTTTATTAGGCACAGAACATGAAAAAATGGGTGCAATTTTAACCGCACCTGATGGATCGTTAAGTTTAACTCTGACGACCAGTCAATCGGCTTTACAGGTTTACACCGGCAATTACTTGCAAGGCACCCCGACCCGAGCCGGAGGTGAATATGCCGATTACACCGGCATTGCCCTTGAAACCCAAGCCTTGCCTGATACGCCAAACCACCCTGAATGGTGGCAATATGGGGGAATGGTGAAAGCAGGGGAAAGCTATCATCAATGGACGAAATTTCAGTTTGAGGATAAGCGTTAAAAACCGTTATGAATAATCACAACCAAACCATCATCATTGGTGCCGGTGCGGCCGGGCTGTTTTGTGCGGCAGAAATTGGGCAATACGGCGGTGAAAAAATCACGATTTTAGACAGTGGCAAAAAAATTGGTCGCAAGATTTTGATGTCGGGCGGTGGCTTTTGTAATTTTACCAACCTTGATGTTAGCCCGAGCCATTATCTTTCGCAAAATCCCCATTTTGTCAAATCTGCTTTAGCAAGATTTACCCAGTGGGATTTTATTAGCCTAGTCTGCGAATATGGCATTGCCTATCATGAAAAAGCGGACGGACAGCTTTTTTGCGACAATTCGGCACAAGATATTGTAGATTTACTGGAAGATCGCTGCAAAAAGGCGAAAGTGGATATTCAGTTACGCCAGCAAATTGATAGCGTAGAACGAATTGAAAACGATCCCAAGGTGCGTTTTAAGGTGCGAGCTAACGGCGTGGATTGGACCTGTCGAAATTTAGTCATTGCCACAGGTGGGCTTTCCATGCCGGCATTAGGGGCGTCACCTTTTGGTTATAAAATCGCAGAACAATTTGCTATTCCGATTATTCCGCCAAGAGCGAGCCTTGTACCGTTCACTTACTTAGAAAATGACAAAATTTTCACCGCACTTTCGGGCGTATCGCTAAGGGTCAATGCCAGTGTGGATCATCAGGCATTTCTAGGTGATATGTTATTTACGCACCGAGGGTTATCGGGGCCGGCTATGTTGCAAATTTCCAATTATTGGCAACTGAACGAGCCAGTCCACATTGATTTATTGCCCGATCAAACTATTGTCGATCTGATCACTGCACAAAAAGCCCACTCGCCAAATATGCAATTAAAAACCGCATTAAGCCAAGTGTTGCCCAAACGATTGGTGGAATTGTGGATTGAACATCAGCGTTTGACCTTGGGCGATAAAACCTTGGCACAAATAAGCAAAGCGGATTTACAATCCTTAACCGAGTTAATTCATCAATGGCAATTTCACCCCAACGGCACAGAGGGCTATCGTACCGCAGAAGTCACCTTAGGTGGCGTGGATACGCAATTTATTTCCTCGAAAACCATGCAAGCCAATCAGGTGGCGGGGCTGTATTTTATTGGCGAAGTGCTAGATGTCACTGGTTGGCTTGGCGGTTATAATTTCCAATGGGCGTGGAGTTCGGCGTATGCTTGTGCCAAGGCTATTGCAGAAAGTGCCATTTAGGTTTAAGCTAGGCTTAATTTTATTAATAATGAAGGAAATACCATGACAAACACAACCTTACCTTTTCATGCCGACACGGTGGGATCTTATTTACGTTCTGAGGCGTGGAAACAAGCTCACGCTGATTTTAAAGCAGGCAAAATTTCCCTTGAACAGCGTGATGAAATCGTTGAACAAGAAGTGAAAAAATTAGTGCAAGCACAACTTGACGCTGGCATTCAAGTGGTCACCGACGGCGAATATCACCGTTCTTGGTGGCATATTGATTTCTTAGAAAATCTCAACGGCATTGAAGGTTATGTGCCAGAAAAAGCCTATGCGTTTAAAGGCGTGGCGGTGCGACCTTATAATACTCGCTGTTGTGGCAAAGTGTCGTGGAATAAAAATCACCCATTCTTAGCCCATTTTAAAAAATTTAATGCCATTGTGGGGGGGTGTGCGGTGGCGAAATTTACCATTCCAAGTCCAAACCAATTAATGTATCCAGTTCAATGGGATCACGGCATTTACGCCACGCGTGAAGAATTTGCCAAAGACGTGCAACAAGCCTATAAAGAGGCCATTCAAGCCTTTTATGATGCAGGTTGCCGTTATTTACAAATTGACGATGTATATTGGGGATCCTTATGTAACAACCACGATCAACCGACCTTTGCAGCGGACAAAGCTCAAGCGGTGGCCAATATTCAAGCGATTCTTGCGGATAAACCAGCGGATATGACGATTACGACCCACGTTTGCCGTGGTAACTATAAATCCTCTTATTTATTAACCGGAGCGTACGATCCAATCGCAGATGGTTTATTTGCTCAAACTAATTATGACGGTTATTTCTTAGAATATGATGACGAACGTTCAGGCGGTTTTGAGCCGTTAAGACATTTTGCTAATAATAAAGGGCGTGTGGTGTTAGGTTTGATTAGCTCCAAATTCCCTGAATTAGAAGATAAAGCTCAAATCAAAGCTCGCATTGCGGAGGCCGCAAAATATGTACCGTTGGCACAACTTTGCTTAAGCCCACAATGCGGTTTTGCGTCCACCGAAGAAGGTAACGTGATGACCGAAGCACAGCAATGGGCGAAAGTGCGTCATGTGGAAGAAATTGCTAAGGAAGTTTGGGGCGAAGATTAATATTCTTGCATTGAAAAAAATACCGAGCCAGTTGCTCGGTATTTTTATCTTTGCAAAAATAAATGTAAGCCATGTATTCATTATAATTATTGCCTGATTATGGTGTTGCGTTCAGTATATGGCATTGATGTATTTTATTCCGTACGATAGAATATCGTTTTACTGTCATTAGCGCTAATGAGTTAGAGAGATTTTATTTATGTTCCAAAGCTTGATTGCAAAATTAGAGGAGTTTAGCCAACTGGGTGATTTCGTTCAGGCATCTATACAGTTAGATAGCTATATCAGGATGCTCCCTAAAGCCGATTTTTTTGAATTATTAAAAAATATCGGTATTATCCCTGAATGTATAGAACACGATTCATCGGCAGAAAAACTTTTCTCTAAGGCCTCTGATTCCTTATTAAGTCGTGTTTTTTGTGAGTTAGGGTTAAAATCATCTGTATTGACAGAACGTGCTGATTCTGCTGATGTCATTGCAAAATCAAACATTTATGACTACGAAGTCGTGGCTGATGCTAAAGCCTTTCGTTTAAGTAGAACGGCTAAAAATCAAAAAGATTTTAAGGTAGAAGCATTATCATTGTGGCGTAAAAATAGTGATTATGCAGTGCTATCTTCTCCGTATTTTCAATATCCAACGACATCAAGCCAAATTTACGCCCAATCTTTAAACAAAAATGTTTGTTTATTAAGCTGGGAACATTTGTTGTTTCTAATTCATTGTAATGTTAAAGAAAGCAAAGAAATTAATTTGTCTAAATTATGGAATTTTTCTAGCCAATATGCTGAAAAATGTTCGGTTGCTGATAGCAAAAAATGCTTTATTTCCGCTTTTAATCGTTATTTTTGTCAAATAATCAATCAAGATATTGAGCATTTCAATACCTTCTTAAATCAACAAATTGGTACTATTGTTGAACGTGGTGAAATCGAAAAAACATTTTGGTTAAATGAAGAAAATAGCATTAAAGGTTATACAAGAGAGCAAGCAATTACCGAATTATTAAAAACCAAAAAGATTCATAGTAAGATTAAACAAATTGATAAATATATTAAAGGATTATCACTATGAATAATCAAATAATTTGTGGTAATAGCCTAGAAGAAATAAAAAAAATCCCCGATCAAAGTATTCACGCTATTATTTCGGATATTCCCTACGGCATCGGTTATGATGATTGGGATGTTTTACACAAGAATACTAATTCTGCATTAGGCGGACAGTCACAAGCTCAAATCAACGCGGGTGGCCTATTTAAAAGACGTGGTAAGCCTTTAAATGGTTGGAGTGAGGCGGATAAAAAAATCCCGTTAGAATATCAACAATGGTGTGAAAATTGGGCAAAAGATTGGTTAAGGGTATTAAAACCAGGGGCAAGTTGCTTTATTTTTGCTGGCAGACGATTTGCTCATCGTTGTATTGTCGCTTTAGAGAATAGTGGCTTTACTTTTAAAGATATGATTGCTTGGGAAAAAACAAAAGCACCACATAGAGCTCAACGTGTTTCAGCTATTTTTGAACGCAGAGAAGATATAGAAAATACGCAAAAGTGGCAAGGTTGGCGTGTTGCTAATCTTAGACCTGTATTTGAACCGATTTTATGGTTTCAAAAGCCATATAAAGTGGGTGGAACGTTGGCTGATAACATTGTGGAATATGGATTAGGTGCGTGGAATGAAAATGCGTTGGATAAATCCTTATATGATGCGATGCCATACGCTAACATCATTAAAGTAGCCAGTAACAGTGATGATACAGGTAAACATATTACTCAAAAACCGTTGCAGTTAATGGAAATATTAGTTTCTTTAGTAACCAGTGAAGGTCAAATTGTATTAGATCCTTTTGCAGGATCTGGAACAGTATGTGTTGCAGCAAATAATCTAAATCGTCAGTATATTGGTATAGAAGCGGATGATCATTACGTTGATATTGCAAAGAGCAGACTGATAGAACAACGGCAATCTACACTTTTCAATTAATATAAGAAAATTTATACAATTACGGCAGAAATCGCCTTGATACAATCAAATATACCGAGCTAATCACTCGGTATTTTTATTTTCCCCAAAATTAACGTAAAATAGACCGCACTTTTATAGCCATTTAAGGAATTCTTATGTCAGCCCCACGATTTGTCCATCTGCGTACCCACAGCGATTTTTCCATGATTGATGGTATCGCCAAAGTGAAACCGTTAGTAAAAGCCTGTGCGGCAGAAAATATGGTGGCCATGGCGTTGACGGATTTTTCCAATTTTTGTGGATTGGTGAAATTTTATGGCGAGGCTTTAGGGGCGGGGATTAAGCCGATTATTGGGGCGGATGTGTTGGTGAAAAGCGAGCTTTGTGGGGAAGAACGTTTTGAATTGACTTTGCTTGCTAAGAATAATGTCGGCTATAAAAATATTACCCTTTTATTATCAAAGGCTTATCAGCGTGGTTATGATGATTTGCCTTATATCGATCAAGTATGGTTGACCGAACATCATGAGGGCGTGATCGTGCTGTCTGGCGGTCGCAAGGGCGATATTGGGCTGTCATTGTTAAAAGAGAATGCCTCGGCGGTGGAAAGTGCGGTGGCTTTTTATCAAGAATTTTTCCCCAATCATTTTTATTTAAGTGTGGCACGCACTGGTCATCAGGAGGAAGAACGCTACATTGCAGGAGCGTTGGAACTGGCTCAACGTTATCAATTACCGGTGGTGGCGGTGAATGATGTGTGTTTTTTGAAATCGGAGGATTTTGAGGCACATGAAATTCGAGTGGCCATTCATGACGGTTATACGTTGGACGATCCAAAACGCCCGAAACTTTATACTGATCAACAATATTTCCGTTCGGAACAAGAAATGTGCGATCTGTTTGCGGATATTCCGTCGGCGATTGAAAATACCTTACTCATTGCACAACGCTGTAATGTCACCATTCGATTAGGCGAATATTTTTTACCGCAGTTTCCCACCGGCGAATTAAGCACAGAAGATTTTTTAGTTAAAAAAGCCAAAGAGGGCTTGGAAGAACGTTTGGCCTTTTTATTCCCAGATGAAAAAGTGCGGTTGGAAAAACGCCCAGAATATGATGAACGTTTGCAAATTGAATTAGATGTGATTAACCAAATGGGATTCCCCGGTTATTTCTTGATCGTGATGGAATTTATTCAATGGTCGAAAGATAACGGTATTCCCGTTGGACCGGGGCGGGGGTCAGGGGCGGGCTCTTTAGTGGCCTATGCGTTAAAAATTACCGATTTGGATCCGCTCGCTTTTGATTTGCTTTTTGAACGTTTTTTAAATCCTGAACGGGTGTCCATGCCTGACTTTGACGTGGATTTTTGCATGGATGGGCGAGATCGGGTGATCGATCACGTGGCAGAAATGTACGGACGGGGAGCCGTATCGCAGATTATTACGTTCGGCACCATGGCAGCCAAAGCGGTGATCCGTGATGTGGGACGTGTGTTGGGACACCCGTACGGTTTTGTGGATCGTATTTCCAAATTAGTGCCACCAGATCCCGGTATGACGTTAGCCAAAGCCTTTGAGGCCGAGCCGAAATTACCCGAAATTTATGAATCGGACGAGGAAGTCAAAGCCTTAATTGATATGGCTCGCAAACTCGAGGGCGTGACTCGCAATGCCGGTAAGCATGCCGGTGGTGTGGTGATTTCCCCGACTTTGATTACGGATTTTTCACCGCTTTATTGCGATAGTGAGGGGCTGCACCCCGTCACCCATTTTGATAAAAATGATGTGGAATATGCGGGATTGGTGAAATTCGACTTCCTCGGCTTGCGTACGCTGACTATTATTAAATGGGCGTTGGATATGATTAATGCTCGCATGGAAAAAGAGGGTAAGCCACCAGTTCGCATTGAAAGTATTCCATTAAACGATCCCGATTCCTTTAGAACCTTGCTCGCCGCAGAAACCACGGCGGTGTTCCAGTTGGAATCTCGTGGCATGAAAGATTTGATTAAACGCCTGCAACCAGACTGTTTTGAAGATATTATCGCCTTGGTGGCCTTGTTCCGCCCTGGTCCGTTGGAATCGGGCATGGTGCAAAACTTTATCGACCGCAAACATGGGCGAGAAGAAGTGTCCTATCCAGATTCAACCTATCAACACGATTGTCTGAAGCCGATTTTAGAACCGACCTATGGCGTGATTGTGTATCAAGAGCAGGTCATGCAAATTGCGCAAGCCTTGGCCGGTTATACGCTCGGTGGGGCGGATTTATTACGCCGAGCCATGGGGAAGAAAAAGCCCGAAGAAATGGCAAAACAGCGCTCGGTGTTTGAGGCGGGGGCGATTAAAAACGGCGTAGATGGCGAATTAGCCATGAAGATTTTCGACTTGGTGGAAAAATTTGCCGGCTATGGGTTTAACAAATCGCACTCAGCCGCTTATGCCTTGGTGTCCTATCAAACTCTATGGCTGAAAACCCATTTCCCTGCGGAATTTATGGCGGCGGTGATGACCTCAGAAATGGATAATACCGACAAAATTGTTGGCCTGTATGATGAATGCTTACGCATGGGCTTAAAAGTCACCCCGCCCGATATTAACACGGGTAAACATCATTTTAGCGTGAATGAACAAGGCGAAATTGTGTACGGCATTGGGGCGATCAAAGGGGTCGGGGTGGCGCCCATTGAGGCGTTAGTGTCGGTGCGTGACAAAGGCGGTATTTTCAAAGATTTATTTGATTTATGTGCCAGAGTGGATTTGAAACAAGTTAACCGTCGTACTTTTGAAAGTCTGATTAAATCAGGGGCTTTCGATAAACTCGGGCCACACCGTGCGGCGTTAGCGAAAAATTTAGAGGATGCACTGCAATCTTCTAACCAATTTGCCAAAAATGAGGAAATTGGCCAAGCGGATATGTTTGGCGTGTTGACCGAAAGCCATGAAGACGTGGAGCGAAAATACGCCCACACGCCACCTTGGACGGATAAACAAATTTTAGACGGCGAACGGGAAACGCTCGGCTTGTATTTAAGCAGCCACCCGATTAGTCGCTATTTGACCGAGTTGAAACATTATGGTCGTTTCCGCTTAAAAGAACTGATGCCGAATCGACGTGGGGAAGTCCGCACGGCTTACGGCCTGATTATTGCCTCTCGCTTTGCGGTTACTAAAAAAGGCAACCGCCTTGGCATTGCCACCCTTGATGACCGTTCGGGGAAATTAGATATTACCTTATTTTCCGAGGCCTTGGAAAAATACGGTGAGCATTTGCAGAAAGACAATATTGTGATTGTGTCGGGCCAAGTGAGCGAAGATGAATACACCCAAGGCTTGCGCATGTCGGTGCGTGAATTGATGACCTTAAGTGAGGCACGCAGTCGTTATGTGAAAAGTCTGGCGATTATGCTAAAACAAGACCAAATTACACCGCAGTTTATTAAGCAATTTCAATCTGTTATATCGCCTTACAGCGGTGGCACGATACCGATTCATATTTATTATGACAGCCCACAAGGACGAGCATTGTTAAAGCTCGGCGTGCAATGGTACATCAAACCTGATGACGAGTTATTAGTGGATTTGGTGGAAATGTTGGGGCAAAGTGCGGTGGAATTGGAGTTTAGTTAGGTGAGAAAGGTTAGAGATTGTTAGCCCATATTGGTCAGACTATGGGCTAAATTCTGAATTTCATTTTATATTATACCCCCTTTCAACAACTTCCTTAACCAACTCCGATTTCCCACCAAATTATGCAAAATATCTTCACTTAACGGCAAAGGTTCGCCGTAAATTAATGAACCCAATAGTTCGCCGAGCAAAGGGGCGGAGGTTAATCCTCGAGATCCTAATGCACCAATGAGGTACAAATTTGGGTGTTGAGCGGCTTGTGGAATGGGTTGTTTGCGGCGGCGTAGGTTGTAGATATTTTTGTAATCAATACGTTGTTGCTCAAAATTGGGTACGTTACCGACTAATGGCATGCGATCTCGTATGGCACAACGAACGCCCACTCTTGCAATATTGCTTGAAGTATCCACGTCTTTTGTCCAATCTTCGACAATGTTTTGTTGGATTTTTTGTTGGTTTTGTTGCTGTTCTTCTGGGCTAAAATGGCGAGTGGCATTATCCCTAACGTGGCTTGCACCGATACAATGGCTCATTTTTGCTTGATCCACAGGTGTTAAATAGCCGTCATAACAAAGTACGGTGTTGAGTTTCAGTAAATTCTCGCTCGTCGGAATTTGGCTCACTTGTCCACGTACAGGGTAAGTTGGCAAGGGTTGGGTTTGCTCAAATTGACTGAGTTGATGACCGTTGGCAAGGATCACAATTTGATGTGGAAATTGTTCATTCTGTTGATTGGTTAACAGCCAGCTATCTTCTTGTCGCTGAAGTGCGGTGATTTTTTGCGATGTTTTTAGGGTTAAGCCTAATGCTTGCAAATAAGCAAAGGTGTTTTGCACAAATTGGCGAGGATTGAGCCACGCACCTTGTGGAATAAAACCGCCGCCACAGGGTAGTGGCAATCCGACAATATCCGATAATTGTTGTTGGTTAAGCGGTTGATAAAGACTGTCGTGCCATTGATATTGCGAAATTTTATCTAATTTCACCGCACTTTTTTGATCATAACCACACAATGCCACCCCACAAAATTGGTGTTCAAATTCAATGCCTTGTTTGATTGCCCATCTGAGTTGCTGTTGACCATAAGCAAAGGCATGAATATAGAAACGAATATTGCGAATATCATCATCACTTAATTGCGGATAAAATGCCCCTTGTTTGTTGCCTGAGGCGTTTAAGGCAGGTTGTTCATCTTCACAATAAAGCGTGACTTTTGCTCCACGTTGCAACAGGGCAAGTGCGGTAAAAAGTGAGGCAATGCCACCGCCGATAATCGCAATTTCCGCTTGTTGTTCAAATTGGGCGGTTTGCCAGTGATACCAAGGAAAAGCAAAGTGCGGTGTATTTTGGGTGAGTTTTTGACCATGCAAACATTCTCGTTTTTTGCCAAATCCTTTGCGTTTTTCTACGGCAAAACCGGCATTTTCTAAACCTTTTCGCACCGCACTTGCGGCGGTGAATGTCGCAAAAGTGCCGTTGAGTTTGCTATAACGGTACATTTGTGTATAGAGATTATCATGCCACATATCGGGATTTTTGCTGGGTGCAAAGCCATCTAAAAACCAGGCGTCAATGCGGTTTTGCATATAATCACCAAGTTGCGGAAGTTGTTCATTAATGTCGCCAAACCAGAGATCTAAGGTCGTTTCGTCAAAATGAAAACGTTGGCAACCTGTGATGGGTTCAAGCCATTTCTCTTGTAAAGATTGCGTGAGATGGGCAAATTGAGCGTAGGCTTGGTGAGCCTGTTTTAAGGATTCAATGGGAATTGGGTATTTTTCAAAGGAAATAAAAAACAGTCTTTTTAACGGAGATTGCGGATTTTCGGCTCTAAATTGGCGAAAAAGTGCGGTGGTAATAAAGAAATTTAACCCTGTGCCAAAGCCCGTTTCGGCGATCACAAAATGGGCTTGTTCATATTCAAGCCAACGTTGCCAAAGTTGATTACCTTGTACAAACACATAATCACTTTCTGCCATGCCGTCTTGATTACAAAAATACACATCATCAAATTGTTGAGAAACAGGCGTATTCTCTTGATTAAAATGAATTTCTGCGGATTTCACTTGTAGCATGGTTTTATTCCTTTTTTGCAATCTGTTATTTTGTTATAATAGCCAAAATTTTGGCACTGGTCGAACAAATCAATTTTAACTTGAAATTTTTTGATTTCGTAGTAAGTTAGCCAGAAATTTGAAAAATTTCACGTACAAAGGAAAATAAGTAATGAGAAGAGCAGTTATCACTGGATTCGGTATCGTTTCAAGTATTGGTAATAACAAAGAAGAAGTATTAGCGTCATTAAAAGCCGGTAAATCAGGGATTGAATTTGTGCCTGAATTTGCAGAGGTGGGCATGCGTAGCCAAGTGGCGGGGACGATTAAGTTAAATCCAGCGGAATTAATTGACCGTAAAGTTTATCGTTTTATGGGAGATGCGGCAGCTTATGCTTATCTTTCCATGAAAGAGGCGATTGAAGATTCAGGCTTAACGGAAGATCAGGTTTCTAATGATCGTACAGGTTTGGTGATTGGCGCAGGAACCGGCTCGGCACATAGCCAGTTAGTAGCCTGTGATGCGGTGCGTAATGGCAGCGTGAAAAAAGTGGGGCCTTATGCCGTGACGAAAACCATGGCGTCCAGTGTTTCTGCTTGTTTAGCGACGCCTTATAAAATTCGTGGCGTAAACTATTCCATTAGTTCAGCTTGTGCGACCTCCGCTCACTGTATCGGTCATGCCTTAGAATTGATTCAATTAGGCAAACAAGATGTGGTTTTCGCCGGTGGCGCAGAAGAACTTTCTTGGGAATGTGCGACGGAATTTGACGCTATGGGTGCAGTTTCAACCAAATATAATGACACCCCGACCAAAGCCTCTCGTGCTTATGATGCCAACCGTGACGGTTTTGTGATTGCCGGTGGTGGCGCCGTTGTGGTGGTGGAAGAATTAGAACATGCGCTTGCTCGTGGTGCAAAAATTTATGCAGAAATCGTGGGTTATGGGGCGACTTCTGATGGTTATGATATGGTGGCGCCAAGCGGTGAGGGGGCAGAACGTTGTATGAAACAAGCCCTTGCTACGGTGGACAGCCCAGTGGATTATATTAACGTACATGGTACCTCAACACCTGTTGGTGATGTGAAAGAGTTGGGGGCAATTGCGAATGTTTTTGCGGGTCAAAAACCGGCCATTTCATCCACAAAATCCATGACCGGTCACTCATTAGGGGCGGCGGGCGCACATGAGGCGATTTACACCTTATTAATGTTACATAATGATTTTATTGCACCAAGCATTAATATTGAAACCCTTGATGAAAAAGCAGCGGGCTTAAATATTGTGACAGAAACCAAAGAAAATGCGGGATTACAAACTGTGATGTCAAATAGTTTTGGTTTTGGTGGGACGAATGCGACGTTGGTGTTTAAGCGTTATAAATAAAATCCCTGTTTGAGTGAAGATAGTTGCTGATGGTGAACATAAGCAACTATTTTTTTATCGGCGTGCTGTCTCCCGCACCGGTGTAATAACAAAATGAGTAGGGGCGTATTGCATACGCCCTAAAACCTAATGTTCCCATAATTTGAGAAGAAAAGAGATCGAGCATGGGCGTATGCAATACGCCCCTACATTAGATTGAAAAATAGTCAATTTTCGCAAGGATTATAATCCTTTTAGTTGTTATTGACATAACAACTAAAACACCTCTGCATATAAAAATAATCCATTGGAGTTTCGTATGAAAAAAATCGCTTTATTGATGTCCCTCCCTATTTTATTATCCTCTTGCGCTCAACTTAGTTTTGCCCAGAATACAGTTCTGCCAGATTATGAAACCTTTGAGAAATTTGCCAGTACAAATAATGGTGCTGAATTTAAACGTTATTTTGATCAAAAATACCCTAGTTCTGATGGGTATAATTTTAAATCTGATGTAAGTGTGGCCAAAAAAGCCTTTCCTGTTTATGATCTTGATGATTTTGAGTATCCTAGTCATTTCAAAGGTAAGGTGTATTTGGTGGGAGATAAGTTTAATGATTTAAAAAAAGAAACTACATTAGAATTTGAATTTCATTCATATTTAGATTTTACTCGATATAACTTTTATAAAGTATTTGGATTAGATTCAAATGATATTGGTATTGAAAAAATAAATAGATGTAAAAGAGGTCCTGGTTTTTGGGGAGAAGACGAACAATATAAATTAACACTAAAATCTGGAAAAGTGTTATATTTATTTTATTCTGGAGGTTATAATCCTGGTCCTAGAGAGTATACAAACTTAGTTATTTATAAAAATAAACAGAGTTGTAAGGCATTCGGGGATTCTCAAGGTAAATTTGATAAAAATGCACTTCAAGACTTTGAACGCACTGGCCCAATGAAAAATAAAATGTACGAAGAATAGGAATTTTATCTATGAAAAAACTGATATTATTACTGCTGTTGTTAACTGGTTGCGCACCATTACAGGCAGAAAATTCAACATTAAGCAGCAAGAAAATGCCTAATTATGTCGCCTATGAAACCTTTGCAAAGGCAAATAGCGCTGATTTTAGACATTATTTTGAGCAACAATATGCCCCCATACAAAGCAAAACAAAGGGCAATTTTGCTTGGACGGCACTTTCCTATGATGATTTACAAGGCAATAAAATGGCTGCGCCAGTGCTTATTGTCGGGTTTAATAAAGCCTATAATTTTGTCACTCAAAAACAATTTTATAATTTGCTGAAGCTAAATAAAAATGAGGCTAAGGTTGATATATCAGGTAACTATTGTTACAGCGGTGAAAGTAAAGCCACGCCTTATAGATTCACGTTGAAAACAGGTGATATTTTACATGTGATGACTTATGTTTATTACGACGTAGAGGAGCCATCAACGAAAGAAACTTGGTTTGTTTTTTCTAAGCAACAGCTCACTTGTGATTTTTTTAACATACAGGGTGTAAAAAATCATACGAAAAAAGAACTGCAACGTTTTGAGAAAAATTAGTTGGTTTGAAATATGATAAAAAAGAGCGTTATGCTCTTTTTTTATGGGTAGCGAAAAACCACAAACAATGGTATGGTAGTCAAAAATTTTGACGATTTGTATGAATAAGGAAATCTCATGGAAATACAGCAAACTATTAAACAAAACCGCTTAGGGTTGTTGTTCCAACAAGGATCTTTTGGCCTTGAAAAAGAAAGTCAGCGTGTTTATGCCAATGGATCGGTAGTCACAACAGTACATCCCCAAGCCTTTGGCAACCGCACTTATCACCCTTATATTCAAACGGATTTCGCAGAAAGCCAGCTTGAATTGATTACCCCACCCAATAAAAAATTAGAAGATAGCCTGCGTTGGTTATCCGCCATTCACGAAGTGGTATTACGCACCTTGCCTGAAGATGAATTTCTTTTTCCATTAAGTATGCCCGCTGGTTTGCCTTCAGCGGATCAAATTCAAGTGGCGCAATTAGAAAACCCTGAAGATGTGGCGTATCGTGAGCATTTGGTGCAATCTTATGGCAAAAATAAGCAAATGGTGAGCGGTATTCACTATAATTTTCAATTAGATGAAGAATTGCTCAAGGCGTTATTTAATGCGCAAAGTGAGATAAAAAGTGCGGTGGAATTTCAGAATAATTTGTATCTGAAAATTGCCAAAAATTTTCTGCGTTATCAATGGGTGTTGTTATATTTGTTGTCTGCTAGCCCTATGGTAGATGATGACTATTTTAGAGATGGCGTACCAGAAGATTTAAGTCCGATTGTGCGAAGTCTGCGTTCTAGTCAGTATGGCTATGTGAATGATCCTGAAGTCAAGGTGTCTTTTGACAGCTTAAATGATTATGTGGAAAGCCTTGAACATTGGGTGAATACGGGCAAACTCATTGCGGAAAAGGAATTTTATTCTAATGTGCGTTTAAAAGGAGCAAATAAAGCTCGGGATTTCTTGCAAACTGGTGTGCAATATTTGGAGTTTCGTCTATTTGATTTAAATCCGTTCGAACCTTATGGTATTAGCCTAAATGACGCTAAATTTATCCATTATTTTATTTTACTGATGGCATGGCTAGAGGAAACCGCCGATCAAGAGGATGTGGAACTTGGTAAGGAACGTTTATTTGAAGTGGCGTTGGAAGATCCGTTTTCAGTGACCGCTTATGCTGAAGAAGGGGAGCTATTACTGATTGCCTTGCTAGAAATGTTAAAAGAGATTGGCGCAGAGCAAACTGCGGTGCAAATTGTGCAAGAAAAATTAACCTTATTTGCACAACCGCATAACACGCTTTGTGCCAACATGGTGAACGAAATTATTAAAGCGGGTGGTTACCAAAAATTAGGGGCAAAATTAGCTAAACAATACAAAGCCCAAGCCTTTGAGCGTTTTTATGCCTTGTCAGCCTTTGATAATATGGAATTATCCACTCAAGCCTTGTTATTTGATTTAATTCAAAAAGGCATTAAAACCGAAATTTTAGACGAAAATGATCAATTCTTATGTTTGCAACACGGCGAGCGTATTGAATATGTGAAAAACGGCAATATGACCAGCCACGACAGCTATATTTCGCCGTTGATTATGGAAAATAAAGTAGTTACCAAAAAAGTGTTGGCAAAAGCTGGCTTTAATGTGCCACAAAGCCTTGAATTTACCAATGTAGAGCAGGCTGTCGCTAGTTATCCCTTATTTGAAAATCGAGCCGTGGTGATTAAACCGAAATCCACCAACTACGGCCTAGGCATTACCATTTTCCAACAAGGCGTACAGGATCGGGACGACTTTGCGAAAGCCATAGAAATAGCATTTCGTGAAGATAAAGAAGTCATGGTGGAAGATTATTTGGTTGGTACGGAATACCGTTTTTTTGTATTGGGAGAAGAAACCTTGGCGGTGTTGTTGCGTGTGCCTGCTAATGTGGTCGGTGACGGTGAACGCACCATTGCGGAATTGGTCGCCCATAAAAATAATCATCCATTACGAGGTGATGGCAGTCGTACGCCGTTAAAACGCATTGCCTTGGGTGAAATTGAACAGTTGCAACTGAAAGAGCAAGGCATGGATATTTTAAGCACGCCCGCTAAAGGGCAAATTGTGCAGTTGCGTGCCAATTCCAATATCAGCACGGGCGGCGACAGCATTGATATGACAGACGAAATGCACCCGAGTTACAAGCAATTAGCAGTAGGCATTGCCAAAGCCATGGGCGCCGCAGTTTGTGGTGTGGATTTAATTATCCCTGATTTAACCAAACCTGCCGAATCGACGTTGCAATCTTGGGGCGTGATTGAGGCGAATTTCAATCCGATGATGATGATGCACATTTTCCCTTATCAAGGAAAATCCAGACGGCTGACGCAGAATGTGATTAAAATGCTGTTTCCTGAAGTTTTATAACTGGGTGGGTAGGGGGTAAATCTTAAATTTTGTGATCTTGATTCCAAAATTAACATTGCAATCTTGGAAAGATAAACAACATTGTTTAGTATTTCTTTATTCGTTAATGTAAATAAGGAAATGAAATGATTACGTTGTTGAATTTATTTAAGCTTCCCCTAGAAACAGATACCTTAGAAGCATGGGTAAAGATTATTGAAGATATTGCAAAGGTTGCCATTTTGGCGTTGCCTGTGGTAATATTCGGGCAAGGTGGAATGGTATTTAAAATCTCCAGTTGTATTGGGCTTGCAATGTTAACCTATTTGTTGTTGCTTGCAGGGAGATTGCTCCGTCAATATAAATTGCGTTTATCGGTTGCATAAGGAGAATTATTATGTGGTTAACAATTGGTATTTGGATTCTCGTTTTTATGGCAATGGGATTATGTGCATTTGCAATTTATGCCCTAAAGTCCTTGCCAGAAAAGAAAGGTTAGACGATAAAACCCTAGCATTAAGCACTCAATCTTGATAGGATCTAGTTCACTAGATCCTATTTTTATATAAAACCATGACCGAAAAATTAACCCAACAATTCACCCTCGCCCCAACGGATAACGCCCGTTTGCAATCCCTTTGTGGTGCTTTTGATGATCATTTAAAGCTGATTGAAAAAGAATTTAATCTTTCTATTGCTCGCCGTGATTTTGATTTTACCATTCAATCTAATGATGAACAGGCAAAACCACATCACGCCCATTTATTGCAAAGTGCGGTGCGATTAATTCAACATTTATATGTAGAAACCGCACCGATTAAAGGCAAAATTAAAGAGTTAGATTTGGAAGATGTCCATCTTGCGATTCAAGAAAGCCGAATGTTGGCACAGATTGATCCTGATGAACGTACGGAAAGCAAGGTATATGCCACCACGATCAAAACCAAACGAGGCTTAATTAAACCACGAGGCAAAAATCAAATTGAGTATTTGCATCATATTTTGACCCATGATATTAGTTTTGGCATTGGGCCTGCAGGCACAGGGAAAACCTTTTTAGCCGTAGCGGCTGCGGTGGAAGCTCTTGAACGACAAGAAATTCGCCGTATTTTACTGACCCGTCCAGCCGTAGAAGCAGGCGAAAAATTGGGCTTTTTACCAGGGGATCTTGGTTCTAAAATTGAACCCTATTTACGTCCGCTTTATGATGCCTTATACGAAATGCTTGGCTTTGAGCGAGTGGAAAAACTTATGGAACGCAATGTGATAGAAATTGCTCCGCTGGCTTATATGCGTGGTCGCACCTTGAACGACAGTTTTATTATTTTAGACGAAAGCCAAAATACCACCGTTGAGCAAATGAAAATGTTTTTAACCCGTATCGGCTTTAATTCCAAAGCGGTGATTACGGGCGATGTGACCCAAGTGGATTTGCCTCGTTCGCAAAAATCAGGCTTAAAACACGCGATTGAAGTGTTATCAGACGTGGCTGAATTAAGTTTTAACTATTTTGATAGTCAAGATATTGTGCGACACCCAGTGGTAGCGAAAGTAGTGCAAGCCTATGAAAAATGGGAAGCGGAAGATGAAATTCGTAAGCAAAAAATAGCGGAAAAAAAACGCTTGGAACGTGAACGATTAACAGCGAGTGCAGAAAATGAATAATGTGATTGTTGATTTACAAATTGCCACCGAAAACCAACAAAATTTACCTACATTAACACAATTTAGCCACTGGGCAACGCAAGCAGTGCGAGCCGAAAGCCTTGAGCCAGAAATGACAATTCGCATTGTCGATGAAGCAGAAAGTCACGAGCTAAATTTGCGTTATCGTGGCAAAGATCGTCCGACCAATGTGTTGTCCTTTCCTTTTGAATGTCCTGATGAAGTGGAATTGCCGTTATTGGGGGATCTGGTGATTTGTCGTCAAATAGTGGAAAAAGAAGCCATTGAGCAAGGCAAACCGTTGATCGCACATTGGGCTCATCTGGTCGTACACGGCAGTTTGCATTTATTAGGTTATGACCATATTGAACAAGATGAAGCCGAGGAAATGGAAAGCCTAGAAACGGAAATTATGCTCGGACTCGGTTTTGAAGATCCTTATTCTTATGATGAAGAATAATGTGTGAACGCCAGTTAATTCCTTATTTTGACAAAGAAGAACCGCTTTTCCTATTCCAAAACCGTAGGGGTGGACAGATGTGTCCGCCCGAAAACGTACCATTAATATTAAACTCACAAAATTTTGCCAAAGCCAAAAATCTGCTCGGACAAGAATTTTCTGCGATTTTATTTGATGCCAGAACAACGCTAAATTTAGATGCACTCGCCATTGCGATTGGTACATTGCGAACAGGGGGTACGCTCGTTTTATGGTTAAATCCCAATCAGCATATTGATTTAGACAGTCGCCGCTGGTCAGGGGTGGCAAATGGTATTTTGACCCCAAATTTTAATCAGCATTTTTATTCTTTATTATCATCATTTTTTATTAACCGTAGGGGCGGATCGATGTATCCGCCCGAAAACTACGCTCCGTTTTCAAAGGGCGGATACATCGATCCGCCCCTACATCAAAAACAAAATTCAACAGCAGAACAACAACGGATCATTCAACAAATCCTACGTTTATCCACCGATATAGCCATTCTCACCGCCAAACGAGGTCGGGGAAAATCTGCGTTATTAGGTATGTTAGCTAATCAACTCAACACTCAGAAATGTTGGCAAAAATGTTGGCTCACCGCCCCGAATAAAAGTGCGGTGCAAACACTGCAAGATTTTGCTGAACAACCGATTGATTTTATTGCCCCTGATGAATTAACCCAACAAATTCAACAAGCTCCGACACAGTTTAAGCAAGATTGGTTATTGATTGATGAAGCGGCAATGTTACCGTTACCCATATTAAACCAATTTATCCGTACCTTTAAACGTATTGTTATTAGTACCACCATTCATAGCTACGAGGGGACGGGACGGGGATTTTTACTTAAATTCTTAACCAATTTACCCCGCACTTTTCAACAGTTTGAATTAACCGAACCTTTGCGTTGGGCAAAGAACGATAAATTAGAAGTTTTTATTGATGAATTATTGTTATTGGAAGCCGAAGACCGCCTTGTGCAACCCGATTACGATCCGCAAACTGCGGTGCAAATTCGTCAAGTTTCACAACAAACCATCGTAGAAAAAATAAATGATTTTTATGCTTTATTGACGTTAGCCCATTATCGCACCAGTCCCCTTGATTTACGCCGTTTATTTGATGCCCCACAACAACGATTTTATCTCGCAGAAAGTGGTTCGTTTTTATTGGGGGGCGTGTGGTTAATGGAAGAGGGTGGCTTGACATCACTGGATTTAATCGAAAAAATCTGTCGGGGGGAACGCCGTCCACAAGGTAACTTGGTGGCTCAAGCGTTAGCTTTTCAAGGGAATTTACCACAGGCTTGTGCCTTAAAATCTTTGCGGATTTCTCGTATTGCCGTACAACCTAACTGGCAAAACCATGGATTAGGGCAAAAGTTAATCAACACCTTAATTCAACAAGCCGAGGTGGATTTTCTTTCTGTTAGCTTTGGCTATACCGCAGAATTGTATGCGTTTTGGCAAAAGTGCGGTTTTATTTTAGTGCAAATCAGTGAGTATCAAGAAGCCAGCAGCGGTTGTTATTCTGTTATTATGCTCTGCCCAATTTCAATAGCAGGGGAAAAATTGGTGGCACAAGCACAACGCCATTTTCAGCGTAATTTTTCCTTTTCTTTTCATCCGCTAAAAGCACAATTTCCCTTTCCGTTAGATTGGCAACTCACTGATGAAGATTTTCAGATTTTGCAAAACGTTGCGTTTTTTCACCGCACTTTATTTGCAAGCATTGGCGCAATTCGGCGTTTAATGGCAACGTCAGATAGGCAATGTTGCCCATTATTAACTGCCTATTGCCAAGGGAAAAATATTGATAAAACGTTAGTCGGTGGTAAGAAACATTGGTTAACACAATGTCGACTAGAAGTAGCAAGTTCACTTGATCAAATTATGTAATAAAATATTGGCTTTAATGTTAAATTATGGTTAAATTCAGTCATGATTAATTGTGATTTATCTAACAAAGAGGGCTATTTATGCAAAATAACCAATATCAACCAAACGTCGGCAAAGGCAAAATGCAGCGTTTCTTAAAAGGTGTCGAGTGGCTAGGTAATCTATTACCACATCCTGTCATGTTGTTTATGTGGATGTGCGTATTGTTATTGATTTTATCAGCGGTGCTATCTTACTTTGATGTTTCTGTGGTGGATCCTCGACCTGAAGGGGCGAAAGGGCACAGTGCAGATGGGATGATCTATGTGGTCAATTTGCTAAATGGGGAAGGACTTGCTCGCATTGTTGATAATTTAGTGAAGAATTTTACCAACTTTGTGCCTTTAGGAACGGTATTAGTGGCATTATTAGGGGTCGGCATTGCAGAACGCTCTGGTATGATTTCTGCAGGTTTGCGTGGTTTGGTGATTAACGCACCTCGCAAATTAGTCACCTTAGTGGTGGTATTTGCGGGGATCATGTCAAACACTGCCGCAGAGCTTGGCTATGTTGTCTTAATTCCTTTATCCGCTATGATTTTCCATTCACTAGGTCGTCATCCTTTAGCCGGTCTAGCCGCTGCCTTTGCGGGGGTTTCTGGTGGTTACAGTGCGAATCTATTATTAGGTACCGTCGATCCATTATTATCAGGTATTAGCCAAGAGGCGGCTCGAATTATTTCGCCTGATTATGTGGTGGGGGCAGAGGCAAACTGGTATTTCATGTTTGTGAGTACGTTCTTAATTAGTGGATTAGGTTATCTTATTACGGAAAAAATTGTTGAGCCAAGTTTAGGTAAATATAATCCAAATGATGCGGATGACCCTAGCGTATTAGACTCGAAAATTGAGCCATTAACTGCGATTGAGAAAAAAGGTTTGCTTTGGGCAGGGATTAGCATGTTAATTTTTAGTCTATTGCTTGCTTGGACGATTGTGCCTGAAAGCGGTGTGTTGCGTAATCCTAAAACAGGTGGCGTGGCGGGTTCTCCTTTCTTGCATGGTATAGTGGTCTTTATTTTTGTATTCTTTTCCGTACCAGGTTATGTTTATGGACGTATCACTGGTTCCATGAAAAGTAGCAAAGATGCCATTGATGCCATGAGCAAAGCCATGTCATCGCTTTCTATGTATATCGTGTTGGTTTTCTTTGCGGCACAATTTGTGGCATTTTTTAACTGGACCAATTTAGGATCTGTGACGGCAGTAAAAGGGGCGGAATTCTTACAACATATTGGATTAACTGGCCCATTATTATTAGTTGGATTTATTTTAGTTTGTGCGTTTATCAATCTGATGCTCGGTTCCGCCTCTGCACAATGGGCAATTACCGCACCGATTTTTGTCCCAATGTTGATGTTAACTGGTTATGCCCCTGAAATGATTCAAGCCGCATATCGTATTGGAGACAGTACCACCAATATCATTACCCCGATGATGAGTTATTTTGGTTTAATTATGGCAATGGCCATTCGCTATAAGAAAGATACAGGTATCGGTACTTTAATGGCGATGATGTTACCTTATTCGATGATTTTCTTAGTGGGTTGGTCATTGCTCTTTTATATCTGGGTGTTCGTATTTGGCTTGCCAGTGGGGCCAAGTGCAGCCACTTTCTATACCCCTTAATTCGTTATACAATAAAAGGCAGTTTTTTCGAACTGTCTTTTTTCATCAAGGTTTCAAAAATAGAGAAGGGAGTCAAATATGACTGAACAAATCAAACCCAAAAGCTGGTTTCGCAAGGCATTAGAGAAATATGATCGTTTTTGTGATGAATTAGGTGTGAATCAAGGCGCTTGTCGTGGTTGTGTGCCGGTGGTGAAATTCGATCCTGAACCAGAACCCAAAAAGAAAACCAAGGAAAAAGTGTGATCTCTGTCACATTTTTAACTGTTTAATCAGCAAAAATGAAAATGTTCATTTACTTTAGTTTAACAACTGCATAAAATTCGCCTTGATTATGTAATCGTTTTTTCTTTATAAAGGGGATTTTTCCTATGATATGGTTCTTTTTCTGTGTTGCGGTTTTAGTAACCGGTTATTTTGTGTATGGCAAGATTATTGAAAAAATCTTTGTTATCAATCCAAAACGTACTACGCCTGCGCTTTCCATGAATGACGGCGTGGATTATATGCCAATGTCAAAAACCAAAATTTGGTTAATTCAATTACTTAACATTGCTGGAACTGGCCCGATTTTTGGCCCGATTCTAGGTGCTTTATATGGGCCTGTTGCGATGCTTTGGATTGTGATTGGCTGTATTTTTGCTGGCGCAGTGCATGATTATTTCTGCGGTATGTTAAGTATTCGCCACGGTGGGGCAACAATGCCTTATTTAGCGGGTAAATTCCTTGGCAAACCCGTGAAATTCTTTATTAACGTGATGGCATTAATTTTGTTATTGTTGGTGGGCGTGGTGTTTGTCGCCAGTCCAGCGCAATTATTAAGCACCATCACCTTTGATTTATTCGGTTCCAGTGCGGTAGCCATGAATTTGGGGAATCCAGAAGAAATTCACCATGCGGTTGAAACCGCAAAAGATTTAACTGTCTGGGGTATGGATAAACCAACGGTCGTGACAGTCTGGACCATGTTGATCTTCGCTTACTATATTTTTGCGACCCTATTACCGATTGATAAAATTATTGGCCGTGTTTACCCATTATTTGGGGCGTTATTATTGTTTATGTCCGTGGGCATGATTTACGGTTTAATTACGTCACATTTCAGTGCCACGGATCCGATTGAGTTCTTCCGTGCGGTCAATACAGACGGTGAAGGTTTAACTTGGGCGAAATTCACCCAAAACTTCCAAGTGAAAGGGGACGTGCCTGTTTGGCCATTATTATTCTTAACCATCTCTTGTGGCGCATTATCTGGTTTCCATGCCACCCAAACGCCATTAATGGCACGTTGTGCAGAAAATGAATCGGAAGGTCGTTTTATTTTCTACGGTGCCATGATTACCGAGGGTGTGATTGCCTTAGTGTGGTGTATGGTCGGATTGGCATTTTATGAAAATCCGCAAGCCTTACAAGATGCAATTTCTGCCGGTTCACCGTCTAAAGTGGTGTATGACAGTTCGTTACATTTCTTAGGCTTTATCGGTGGTATTTTTGCGGTGTTAGGCGTAGTGGTGTTGCCAATCACTTCAGGAGATACCGCATTCCGTGCTGCACGTTTACAAATTGCTGAAATTTTCAAATTAGAGCAACATTCATTAAGTAAACGCTTATTGATTGCCGTGCCGTTATTTGCCTTAGGTTTTGTGGTGTCTAAAATGGACTTCAGCGTATTGTGGCGTTATTTCACATGGGCAAACCAAATGACCGCCATGGTGATGTTATGGACCGCTGCAGGTTATTTATATCGTTACAATAAATTCCACTGGGTGGCGTCCATTCCAGCATGGTTTATTAGTACGGTTTGCTTTACCTATTTAGCCTACAACAAAATCGGTTTTGGTTTAGATTATGAATTATCTTGCTATATCGGTTTAGGTCTAACGGTATTCTGTATTGTCTTATTCTTCGCCTTGCTTAAACCATTAGGTGATGGCGATCCTGAGGCTTTAGTCACCGAATAATCAATAAAAATGCCTTTATTTTACACCGCACTTTGGTTGGAGAGAGCCAAAGTGCGGTGTTTTTTGGGATCATTTTGGGCGTGAAGTTGTACTCATTATCGCATTGTGGTAGGATATGACCTATTAAAAGCATATACACAGAGGTTATGCAATGAAAAAATATCAAACTAAAAAACTGGAATCATCTCAGTTAGAAGCATTGCTCAATTTTGTTGATAAAAATACAGATTATACGGAAGTGACGGGTGAGACAAAAGAAGAATTTTTAACTCATTTCTTTGGTTTTAATCCATTGGATGTAGATACAAAAGAGATGGGTTATGAAGAAAGTTACAAAAAGACTGTATGTATCTAAATTTGTTCGAAATAATAAATTTGAGCAGTTGACGCATTTTTTAGGTTATCCTGATTATATTTTTTCTCAACGTAACGAACTCAATTATCAACTCGCCAAGCTGTTAGGAAAATGGCGTGAAGATGGGTTTATTGAGATCGTTGATTCACAAGCCAAAGGCTTTAGAGCTTTTGGTGTCGCCAAAGATTCCAATAAATATCCCAATCAATATCAAGGCATCTACCATACTCGAATTGGCAACAATGGCGAAGATGTTGATCCTATTTTAATATGCCGATTTGAAAATGATCCTGAGCAATTAGGTGAAGTGGTGGTGAAATTTTTAGCCTTATCAAAACACGATAAAATGTTTGATGTAAAAGACAATGATTTATTAAAAAATTTCATTATTTCGTTGATCGAGAAAAATGAGGAATATAGCGGTTAAAAAGGCAGTATCGCAATATTATTTTTTTAAAGTGCGCTGAAAATGCGAAGATTTTTAAAAACGTAGCACATTTAATCGCCGGTAGCCTTGCCTTTATAGCTAAATGATCTAATTTATACAAAATCGAGCTTTCAGAATCCCTATAGTTTACTTATAATTTTCCTCATTTCAATTTCAACGTGATAATTCTATGAACTGGCAATATATCTGGAACGCCGTTCCCCGTTTTATTGATGCCACTTGGCTAACCTTGCATTTATCCCTTTGGGCGATTGTGCTATCGGTGTTGGTCGGGTTGCTTTGTGCGGTGGTGCTGACCTATAAAATTCGTGGCTTTCAATGGCTAGTAAAAAGCTATATTGAGCTGTCTCGCAACACGCCATTACTGATTCAAGTGTTTTTCCTGTATTTTGGTTTATCCAAATTAGGCATCAAAATGGATGGCTTTACCTGTGGCATTATCGGACTGGCTTTTCTGGGCGGGAGCTATATGGCGGAAGCCATTCGAGGCGGATTGGAGGCGGTGTCCAAAGGGCAAATTGAAAGTGCTTTAAGCATTGGATTGACCCCGTTACAAGCCTTTCGCTATGTGATTTTCCCGCAAGCCTTTGCCATTGCTACACCGGCTATCGGGGCAAATTGCTTGTTTTTAATGAAAGAAACTTCTGTAATCAGCGCCATTGCGGTGGCAGAACTGATGTTTTTGGCAAAAGATATTATCGGTATGGATTACAAAACTAACGAGGCCTTATTTTTATTGATGGTGTTCTATTTGATTATTTTGTTGCCTGTGTCCTTGTATATCCGCTATCTTGAACGCCGTTTACGTCAAGCAAAATATGGAGCGTAGAAAATGGGATTAGCTATTCTTTCTCAAGGCAGTAACCTCGAACGCTTATTCAGTGGCTTGTGGATTACCGCAGAAATTGCGTTTGTTTCAGTGTTCTTTGCTTGTATTTTAGGCGTGTTGTTCGGCGTACTGATGACCAGTAAAAATAAACTGGTGCAGTTTTTGTGTCAGTTGTATTTAGAAGTGGTGCGCATTATCCCCTTGTTAGTGTTACTCTTTTTGGTCTATTTTGGTTTTGCAAAATGGTTTAATATCCACTGGAGTGGGGTGTGGGTGTGTATTATTGTGTTTATTTTCTGGGGCGCAGCAGAAATGGGCGACTTAGTGCGTGGGGCTTTGACCTCCATTGAGAAACACCAAACCGAATCCGCTTATGCGTTGGGATTAAATAAATGGCAAACTTTTTACTATATTTTGTTACCGCAAAGTTTAAAACGTGTGACACCAGGGGCCATTAATTTGTTTACGCGTATGGTAAAAACCAGTTCCCTTGCCATGTTAATTGGCGTGTTAGAAGTGATTAAAGTCGGGCAGCAGATCATTGAAACCTCGCTGTTTACTGACCCCTCAGCGGCATTATGGATTTACGGTGTGATTTTCTTTTTATATTTTGCAATTTGTTACCCGTTATCATTATTTTCCAAATATTTAGAAGCGAAATGGAGCAATTAGGATTGAAATTATGGCATTATTAGCGATTCAACAATTAGTTAAAAATTACGGTGAAGTAACCGCACTGCACGGCATTGATTTAGCCGTTGAAAAAGGCGAAGTAGTGGTGATTCTTGGGCCATCAGGTTGTGGTAAAAGTACTTTATTACGTTGCTTAAATGGCTTAGAAGAAATCAAAAGTGGCAATATTATTTTAGAAAACCTCGGCCTTTTGGGGAAAGATATTTCATGGGTCAAAGCACGTCAAAAAATCGGTATGGTGTTCCAAAGTTATGAATTATTTTCCCATATGTCAGTGATCGACAATATTTTACTCGGCCCCATGAAAGTGCAAAAACGCAAACGGGAAGATGTGGAAAAACAAGCGGATGAATTGTTAAAACGCGTGGGGTTATTTGAGCGTAAAAATGCTTTTCCTCGTGAGCTATCTGGCGGACAAAAACAGCGAATCGCCATTGTCCGTTCCCTTTGCATGAACCCTGACATTATGTTATTTGACGAAGTCACCGCCGCCCTTGACCCTGAAATGGTGCGTGAAGTGTTGGATGTGATTTTGGGGTTAGCCAAAGACGGCATGACCATGCTAATCGTCACCCACGAAATGAATTTTGCTAAACAGGTGGCTGACCGGATTATTTTTATGGATAAAGGCGAAATTATCGAACAATCCAAACCTGAATTTTTCTTCTCCAATCCAAGCACAGATCGTGCTAAGGCTTTTTTGAATATTCTCAATTATGAGCCAAAAGGGGTGGATTATGAGGAAAATATTTAACTGAACATGACACAAAGTGCGGTATAAAAAATAACCCTACCATAGTGATATGGTAGGGTTAAATTAAAGTTTGTCATCTAGACGAGAACTTAGCCTTTGTAATTATAAACGTGAGCCACTAAGTCTAATACTTTGTTTGAGTAGCCAGTTTCGTTGTCATACCAAGACACTAATTTCACGAAAGTATTCGTTAAAGCGATACCTGCGTCAGCGTCGAATACTGAAGTTTCAACGGCACCGTTGAAGTCAGTAGAAACAACCGCATCTTCAGTGTAACCTAACACGCCTTTTAATTCGCCGTTGAATGTTTTACCTTCTGCGGCATCTTTGATGGCTTTTTTGATTTCGTCGTAGCTTGCTGGTTTTTCAAGGTTAACCGTTAAGTCAACTACAGAAACGTTAGTGGTTGGAACACGGAACGCCATACCAGTTAATTTGCCGTTTAATGCTGGTAATACTTTACCAACCGCTTTAGCAGCACCAGTTGAAGATGGGATGATGTTTTGAGATGCACCACGACCACCACGCCAGTCTTTCGCAGATGGACCATCCACAGTTTTTTGGGTTGCTGTAGTGGCGTGAACGGTTGTCATTAAACCGTCTTTGATACCGAAAGTTTCGTGGATAACACGTGCTAATGGTGCTAAACAGTTAGTCGTACAAGACGCGTTAGACACGATATCTTGACCAGCGTAATCTTTGAAGTTTACACCGTTTACAAACATCGGGGTGGCATCTTTAGAAGGGCCAGTTAATACCACTTTTTTGGCACCTGCGATGATGTGTTTACGCGCAGTTGTGTCATCTAAGAATAAACCAGTGGCTTCAACAGCGATATCTACGCCGATTTCGTTCCATTTTAAGTTGGCTGGATCACGTTCAGCAGTCACACGGATTTCTTTACCGTTTACCACTAATTTGCCATCACGTACTTCAACAGTACCGTCAAAACGACCGTGAGTTGAATCGTATTTTAACATGTAAGCCATGTAATCAACGTCGATTAAGTCGTTGATACCTACCACTTCAATGTCTGAACGTTTTTGTGCAGCACGGAATACGATACGACCGATACGGCCAAAGCCGTTAATACCAATTTTAATTGCCATAAGATTTTCACCTATTATTTAAAGTTAAACAAAATTTGTACAGTTCATGACTTTGGTTAAGTCAACTACCTGACAGTCGGCGATTATAGCACGATTTTTTTAAATAACGAAATAATCGGCATGCCGTTGTGCGAAACTTTTGTGATCTCGATCAAATTTTTGAATTAAATTATTATTAAAATTTTCACCGCACTTTATAATGCTTTTTATCAGCCTTAAGGGCATAATAAGGAAAAATATCATCATCAGGGGGAAATATGGCACAAGGTAATTTATATATTTTATCGGCACCCAGTGGCGCAGGGAAATCATCATTGATTTCGGCTTTGTTAGACAAGGAACAAGGGAAAAACAGAATGGTGTCAGTGTCGCACACCACCCGTCAGCCACGCCCCGGGGAAGTGGACGGTGTCCATTATCATTTTGTTTCGGTAGCAGAGTTTGAAACCTTAATTGAACAAGGGGCGTTTTTGGAATATGCCAAGGTGTTCGGTGGCAATTATTATGGCACGTCGTTACCGGCCATTGAAAAAAATCTGGCGCAAGGCATAGATGTCTTTTTGGATATTGATTGGCAAGGCGCCAGACAGATCCGAGAAAAAGTGCGGTCAGTAAAAAGTATTTTTATTTTGCCTCCATCTTTGTCTGAGCTAGAACGCCGTTTAATTGGGCGAGGACAGGACAGTGCTGAGGTGATTGCAGATCGGATGGCAAAGGCCAAAGCGGAAATTTCCCATTATGATGAATATGATTATGTGATTATCAACGATAATTTTGAGCAAGCATTAGTGGACTTGCAAAGCATTTTGCGAGCCGAAAAACTGACTTTAGGCTATCAAAAACAGGAAAATCAACGCTTAATTCATGAATTACTAGCAAAATAGCCTGCAGTTTAGTATTATATTTCCCTTTATAGCAAAAAATGTGAATTATTATTGGAGTAAAATATGGCGCGTGTAACCGTACAAGACGCAGTGGAAAAAATTGGTAATCGTTTTGACTTGATTTTAACGGCCTCTCGTCGTGCAAGACAATTACAGTTAAATCAATCTGAACCTTTGGTGCCAGAAGAAAATGATAAGCCGACGGTGATCGCTTTAAGAGAGATTGAAAAAGGGTTGATTAATGATGAAATTATGAATCAGCAAGAACGTCATGATGCCTTTGCTTATGCGGAAAAAGAAACCCAAGCAACGGCCTTTGTGACGGAATAAATGCGGTTCATTTTCTGGCATTTTAGGTTCGCTGTTTGACATCTAAAGTAAGTATAAGGTAAGTAAATATGCTTTTTTTTGAACCGTTAGAAAAGATTATTCAGGAATATTTACCCGCTGAACAAATTGAGTTGATTAAACGTGCTTTCTTGATGGCTAAAGACGGTCATGAGGGGCAATTTCGTTCAAGTGGTGAGCCTTATATTACCCATCCCGTGGCGGTGGCCTGTATTATCGCAGACATGCACTTGGATCATGAGGCCGTGATGGCCGCCTTGTTGCATGATGTGATTGAAGATACGCCTTATACGGAAGAACAGTTGACAGCAGCCTTTGGTAAATCGGTGGCGGAAATTGTAGACGGTGTGTCGAAATTGGACAAACTGAAATTCCGTACTCGCCAAGAAGCCCATGCGGAAAGTTTCCGCAAGATGATTTTAGCCATGACGAAAGATATTCGTGTGGTGTTAATCAAGCTCGCTGACCGCACCCATAATATGCGCACCTTAGGGGCGTTACGTCCTGACAAGCGTCGTCGCATTGCCAAAGAAACCCTTGAAATTTACAGTCCTTTGGCTCATCGTTTAGGCATTGAACATGTTAAAAATGAACTAGAAGATCTGTGCTTTCAGGCCATGCACCCGCAACGTTATGCGGTGTTACAAAAAGTCATTCAGTTGGCCCGCAGCCGTCAGCAAGAATTAATTCAACCGATTTTAGATGGATTACAAACTCGTCTAAAAAATATTCCGATTACCGCTCGAGTATTTGGGCGTGAAAAACCGCTGTTTTATATTTATCAAAATATGAAACAACGTGATCAAGAATTTCGTTCTATTTTAGATATTTATGATTTCCGCATTATCGTCAACAGCGTTGATGAATGTTACCGCACTTTAGGCGTGGTGCATGCCTTGTATAAACCTCGTGCTGGCCAGTTTAAAGATTATATTGCGGTGCCAAAAGCCAATGGTTATCAGGCTTTGCATACCTCGACGATTGGGCCGAAAGGTGTGTTGGTGGAAATTCAGATCCGCACCGAAGAAATGGACAATATGGCGGAAATGGGGATTACCGCTCATTGGGCCTATAAAGTAGACGGCAAAAACGACAGCACCACCGCACAAATTAAGGCGCAACGTTGGCTCCAAAGTTTGATTGAATTACAGCAAAGTGCGGGCAATTCGTTTGAATTTATTGAAAGCGTGAAGTCCGATTTATTCTCGCACGAAATTTATGTGTTCACACCGAAAGGCCGGATTATTGAATTGCCACAAGGGGCAACCGCTGTGGATTTTGCTTATGCGGTACATACAGATGTGGGCAATAAATGTATTGGTGCACAAGTGGATCGGGAAGATTATCCGCTTTATCAACCGCTATCTTCAGGACAAACGGTGGATATTGTGACGGACGACAATGCCAGACCGCAAGAAAACTGGTTAAATTCCGTGGTAACGGGGAGAGCCAGAGCAAAAATTCGCCAAGAATTAAAAAATTGGGCAGAAAATACCGCAGTTTCTGCACCGTCGGTCAAGGCCCGTATTTTGGCGAATTGTTGCCATCCAATTTGGGGCGATCCTATTTGTGCCTATGAAGATGAACACAATCGTTTGGTGGTTCATCATAAAAACTGTGCAACCTTAACTTGCCATCAAGGGCATTTTGCGTTATTAGATTGGACAGATCATATTGCAGATCAACATTTTGAAGTGGAATTACGCATTGAGATGCGAGAACAACAGGCGTTAGGTTTAATCATGACGGCCTTGTCTACCTTGCAAAGTCAGGTGCATAGTGTCTGGACAGAAGAAGATGGCGATAGCTCGTTTGCCGTTTTAGTGATTACGACACAAAATACCAAACATTTGGCCAAAATGGTGCGTAAAATTCAGCACCTTGCTGGCGTAGTGCGTGTTGAACGCAATATTAATGCTGTGTAATCATGAGCCTACAACTTCTTGATGCCGTTCCTTTAACCACTTTATCGGGTGTGGGGGCGGCAGTTTCTGCCAAATTAAGCCGTTTAGGTATTAATAATTTACAAGACCTATTATTTCATTTACCCACTCGTTATGAAGATCGTACTTGCATTACACCGATTGCGGATCTTCGTCCTGAGCAATATGCCACCATTGAGGCCGTAGTACAAACTTGCGACGTCCAATTCGGTCGTCGTCCGATCTTAACGGTGAGCCTGTCCGACGGAACGGCGAAAATCATGTTGCGTTTTTTCAATTTCAACGCAGGCATGAAAAACAGCTTTCAACTTGGCTGCCGTGTCAAAGCCTTTGGCGAGGTAAAACGGGGGCGATTTATGGCGGAAATTCATCACCCCGAATACCAAATTATTCGGGATAATCAGCCGTTGCAATTAGATGAAACGCTCACGCCCATTTATGCTACCACGGAGGGGCTAAAACAAACCTCCTTGCGCAAGCTCACCGATCAAGCCCTTGAATTATTAGATAAGATTCAAATTGCGGAAATTTTACCCAACGAATTTAACCCAAATCCCTTTAGCCTAAAAGACGCCATTCGCTTTTTGCACCGCCCACCGCCTGATATTTCCCTAGACATGCTCGAAAAAGGACAACACCCCGCTCAAGTGCGGTTAATTTTTGAAGAATTATTGGCGCATAATTTGGCAATGCAAAAAGTCCGTTTGGGGACGCAACAGCATTATGCCTTGCCGTTGCACTATCAAACGGATTTAAAACAACGTTTTTTGGCACAATTGCCGTTTAAACCGACTAACGCTCAACAGCGAGTCACGGCAGATATTGAACAAGATTTAGCCTTAGATCATCCAATGATGAGGTTAGTACAAGGCGATGTGGGATCGGGCAAAACCTTAGTGGCAGCCCTTGCTGCTTTGTTGGCGATTGATAATGACAAACAGGTCGCCTTAATGGCACCCACAGAAATTTTAGCCGAACAACACGCCCAAAATTTCCGCCGTTGGTTTGAGCCGTTGGGGATTGAAGTGGGTTGGCTGGCTGGCAAAGTGAAAGGCAAAGCTCGTACCGCTGAGTTGGAAAAAATCCAAACAGGGGCGGTGCAAATGGTGGTCGGCACACACGCTTTATTTCAACAAGAGGTGGAATTTGCCAATTTAGCCTTGGTGATTATTGATGAACAACACCGTTTCGGCGTGCATCAACGTTTAATGTTGCGAGAAAAAGGCGAAAAAGCGGGCTTTTATCCGCACCAATTAATTATGACGGCGACCCCAATTCCAAGAACCTTGGCGATGACGGTGTATGCCGATCTGGATACGTCGATTATTGACGAACTCCCCCCCGGGCGAACGCCAATTACTACGGTGGTGATGTCCGAAGAACGCCGCGCGGAAATCGTGGCACGGGTGCATCATGCTTGTACGCAGGAAAAACGCCAAGCCTATTGGGTCTGTACCTTGATTGATGAAAGCGAAGTGTTAGAAGCCCAAGCCGCCGAAGCCATTGCGGAAGATTTGCGTAATGCTTTGCCACAATTACGCATTGGCTTAGTTCACGGACGGCTAAAACCTGCCGAAAAACAACAGATTATGCAGTCATTTAAAGAGGCCGAACTGGATTTGTTGGTGGCAACCACGGTGATAGAAGTGGGGGTGGATGTACCTAATGCGAGCCTGATGATTATTGAAAATGCTGAACGATTGGGCTTATCGCAGTTGCACCAATTACGTGGACGGGTTGGGCGCGGTAGTACGGCGTCTTTTTGCGTGCTAATGTATAAACCGCCGTTGGGCAAAATTTCGCAAAAACGCTTGCAAGTGTTGCGTGATAGTCAAGACGGTTTTGTGATTTCTGAGCGAGATTTGGAAATTCGGGGGCCAGGGGAAGTGCTAGGCACCAAACAAACGGGCGTGGCAGAATTTAAAGTCGCCAATTTAATGCGAGATCGCAAAATGATCCCCACCGTGCAACATTATGCGAAACAGATGATTGTAAAATACCCCGATGTGGCAGATGCGTTGATTAAACGCTGGTTAAATAATAAAGAAATATATAGTAACGCTTAAAGTGCGGTGCTTTTTGAGAAAATTTTATGACAACGATACTTTTATATGATTCTGGAATGGGCGGCTTAACCATCTATGACGCCGTTCGCCATCATTTCCCTAACGCACGCTATTTGTATTGCTTGGACAACGCCTTTTTTCCCTATTCTGAAAAATCCACGCCATTATTAATTGAGCGAGCGGAAAAAATCGTGGGGACATTAGCCGAACAGTTCGTTATTGATATGGTGGTGGTGGCATGCAATACCGCTAGTACCGTGGTATTGCCTGCTTTGCGAGCCAAATTTGCTTTTCCTGTGGTGGGGACGGTTCCTGCCATTAAACCTGCCGCCAAATTATCGCAAACTAAAGTCATCGGTTTATTGGCGACTAAAGGCACGGTAGAACGGGATTATGTGACAGATCTTATTGAAAAATACGCCCCCGATTGCACCGTGGAAAAAATCGGCTCCACTGCGTTAGTGGAAATGGCAGAGCAAAAACAACAAACCGGCAAACTGGATTTAGCCCGTTTAGCCAATGAAATTAAACCTTGGCAAAAAATCACCGCACTAGATACCGTGATTTTAGGCTGCACCCATTTCCCCCTAGTGAAAGACGAATTACACCAATTATTACCGCAAGTGAAATACTTCGTCGACCCAGCCGAAGGCATTGCCAATCGAGTCGCCAGTTTATTGGCGGACGTGAGTGATGCAACTGCAGACAATATCGCTTTTTGTACCCAACGCCCTGATGATTTCCAGCAGAAAGAAAAAGTGTTAAAGGATTGGGGATTTGTGGCGTTGCGATTGTTGGCGGTGTAAAAAAACACGCCTTGGGGCGATGGAATGACAATCTGCTATTATTTAACGGCTCTATTTTTGAGCAAAACTCCAGTAATCAAAGGCACTCAATGACGGTTGGGTGCTTTTTTATGGAAAATACATAAGGTTTCTCTCTTTAAAATAAGTATTTTTGTGATCTTGATTCCAAAATGAAACATCAAATCTTGTGATTTTTACACTGCAGTGAATAATGCTCCTACTTATTTCAAAAGGGAGCAACACAATGCAGCAAACTTCTCGCTATATAGATCTGACTACCGATTACGGCTTTAAACGTGTTTTTGGTACGGATGTGAACAAAGATATATTGATTGATTTTCTTAATGATTTATTTCAAGGTAGAAAAATCATTAAAGATTTGGTTTACAACAAAAATGAACAGGTGGGCGATACGTCCAAATTAGGTACAGTGATTTTTGATTTGATTTGTACCGCAGATGACGATAGTCAATTTATTATTGAAGTCCAACGTAGTCGTCAAGAGAATTTCAAAGAACGTATCATTTATTACGGCAGTAAACTTATCAGCGACCAAGCACTTAAAGGTAAACGAGAAGAATGGGCGTATGCCATTACCGATTGCCGAATACAGTAACCTAAGTAAAGGGGAAAAGGAAATGTATGATGTTAGCTTAAAACGCAAATGGGACGAATACGCCGTAAAACAGTATTGGAAAAAAGAAGGCTTACAGGAAGGAATTCAAGAAGGCAAGCTAGAAAATATGAAGTCGGTAACAAGGAATATGCTTTCCCTTGGTTTGGATGTAGAGCTTATTTCTAAAGCGGTTGGTTTGTCGGTTGAAGAAATCAAAAAATTGCAGTGATAGGCGTGGAATTGGGGGAGACGAGCCTATCCTATCCCCCATTTTGTTTATTAAGCCTTTTTTGAGATAAGAATTTTATCCCAAACGCCAATATCTCCAGCTGGGCAATCATCTCTAAAAATTATTTGATTGTTTTGGTAGTTGACAGTAAGATCTTTGTGAAAGTGAAATTCCGATATTTGATCAAACCATTCTTCATTCAAATTTCCAGTGATATTGACTTTTAATATTGTTGAAACTCTTATAAATCCATCATTGAGATGGTTTTTATCATCAATATCAATGACGCAATTAAGAAGATGATTTAGATCGCCTACATCAATATCGACATAATAGGGATCATTTTCTTGTTGGAGTTCAATCGTATTATTTTCTTTATCTAATACCACAATAGTTAAATTCTCTAGTTTAGCTCCTTTAGTCGGTATTTCGACAAAGTCGGTGGGATGACTTTCAGCACTGTCAAACTCCGAAAGTAAAATTGAAAAAATTTCACTGATTCTAGAAGAAAGTTCTTCTTGATAGGTTTTGCACATATAGTTTGTCCTTGGATGTCGTTTGAAATGATAAAGGTACTCATATTATTTAGGTTATTCCCCTGAAACCTTTTTCTTCATTTTAAGCCACTTAATACAGTAAAGATGTGGCTCTTTTTTGTTGCAACTTTCTTTCATCTCGACTAAATCTACAAGAAGCGACATCATCAATTCTTTATCGACCCCTTGATTTACGAAAGTTGAAAGAGACATAACATATATTTGAGCATCTATATTGCCTTCATTAGCAAGCTCCATCAGATCCCTTAAATATTCGGCAATTGGTGTATGATTTTTAATTGCTTTTTCAATTTGTTGCAAATTTTGGGCTGCGAATACGGAAGAACTACTTAGTGCAAAGAACGCTGTTAATAAGGTAGTGGCGATTAATTTTTTCATAGGTATATCCTTTATGTTGTGGAATAAATGATAGGTTTTAACGCAAAAGGCTAAAACGAACGCATAATAACATTGTTTTTTTTTTGTACAATCTGATATTATTTTGACCGCTCTATTTTTGAGCAAAACTCCAGTAATCAAAAGTACCCAATAGCATTTGGGTGCTTTTTTTACGTAGTTTGGTTAAATCGCAATCGAATAAAGGAATTTTTCACTTTTTTTGCAAAAAACACTTGCAAAGGATTCTCAGATCACTATAATACGCTCCACACAACGACGCACTGTTGTGAAAATCGAAATTTCTAGCGTGCGTCGTTGTTTTTTGTTCTTTAACAATTTATCAGACAATCTGTGTGGGCACTTGTTGATTGACTTGTTTTAAAAAATTAAATAAAACTTGAAGTCTTAATAGGTGCTTAACTTAGAAATTCATTAACTTTCTTTTTAGAAAGTACGATTTAAAAG